>DASXKV010000009.1 GCA_036496605.1 Gemmatimonadaceae bacterium
CTATCCCCCATTTCCAGGCAGGTCACTCACGTGTTACGCACCCGTTCGCCGGTTGCCCTTGCGAGCCCCCGTGACTTGCATGTGTTAAGCACGCCGCCAGCGTTCGTCCTGAGCCAGGATCAAACTCTCCAAGAGAGTTGAAATAGCTCGATCATCGAACCGCTGTCATCACGCTGTCGCGCATGACAGCGTGTCCGAATCACTGAATTGTTCGGGTCAAGCTCTCCCCGACGTCCCGAACAGACATCGGCTCAACGAGCTCACCTCGCACATCCAGATTCCCAAATCGATTGTCAAATAGCGTTTGTCGCTCTCGGCGACAGCCTTTAACTGTACCAGCGACCCGCTCATCAGTCAACCCTCTCCGCCGCACAAACCGCGACCCGGTTGACTCCAAGTGGGTACCCTCCGACACAACTCACGCGCGCCAATACGCACCGCAAATCGCGGTGGAGCGCACGCTATGAGCTTATTCAAGGAGGGAACGAATAATAACCAACATTACCATTCAATGCAACTGACGCCAACGGGCTCGACTTTCCCTCCGTGGCCGCGCGCGCGACCGCAGCTCACCGATCATACAAATGGCACAGGGCCCCGGTGTTCCGGGGCCCTGTAGCACGGCAAGTGGGCCGTGTAGGAATCGAACCTACAACCTAGCGATTAAGAGTCGCTTGCTCTGCCAATTGAGCTAACGGCCCAGGTCGGATCAGGAGTGGCGCGCCAGGAGGGAATCGAACCCCCGACCCACAGCTTAGAAGGCTGTTGCTCTATCCAGTCTGAGCTACTGGCGCTCTGTACTCAGCGGAACGAACTACACCCACATTCCCAAGCCCGTCCAAGCCCACCAGGTCGGGGCGCCCGGATTTGAACCGGGGACCTCCTGCTCCCAAAGCAGGCGCGATACCAGGCTACGCTACGCCCCGCAACGAGCGCTCAAATGTAGCCAGCACCAGAACACGGGTCAACGCCGCTCCTTCAGCGCCGCAATCAGTCCGCGGAACGCGCGACCACGATGACTCACTCGCTCCTTCTCGACCAGCGTCGCCTCACCAAACGTCTTCCCCAGTTCATCAGAAAAGAAATACGGATCGTACCCAAAGCCTCCGTCTCCGCGCGGCGTTTCCAGGATCGCGCCGCTCGTCTCGCCGCGACTGGTCAATATGTCGCCACCCTCCACGAACGCGGCGACGCACACATACCGCGCCGATCGATTCGTTAGGCCCTCCAGCTCACGCAGCAGTCGCGCGTTATTTGCCGCGTCCAGCGCTCGACCCGCGAGATCCGTGCGTCCGCTCCAGCGCTTGCTGCGCACTCCGGGCCGGCCATTGAGCGCCATGACTTCCAAACCCGAATCGTCGGCAATGACGCGACCGCCCCTGACCCCAGCGAAGTAATGAGCCTTTGCTAACGCGTTCTCTTCGAACGTGTCTGCCGTCTCGAGATCCTCCTCGACGTCGCATGGAGGGATATCCGCTTCATCGAGGTCGAGAATCGGAAGTCCCGAGCGGGCGAAGAGCTCACGGAGCTCGCGGAGCTTCCCGGCGCTCCGTGTCGCGATGAGAAGCGGCCCGGCCGTCACGCGCGAAGTGCGCGCAGCTGCAGTGCGTCGATCTGCTGCAGACCGCCGACTGCCAAGCTCACGAGCTCATCGAGATCGTCCCGCGCGAACGTGCCATGCTCGCCGGTGCCCTGCACTTCGACGAACCGACCCTCGCTGCTCATGATCACGTTCATATCGACGGCAGCAACGACGTCCTCCGCATAATCCAGATCGAGTCGTCGAGTCGACCCAATTATTCCGACGCTCACGCCCGCGACGCGCCGTCGCACCGGCGATTCCGCCAGGCGTCCGGACGACACGAGCCACTTGAACGCATCGATCGTCGCGACGCACGATCCCGTAATCGCCGCCGTTCGCGTTCCGCCGTCCGCCACGAGCACGTCGCAATCGAGCCGAATGGTGTACTCGCCGAACGCAAAGCTATCGAGCATCGCCCGCACGCTGCGTCCGATCAAACGCTGAATCTCCTGCGTGCGACCACCGAGTTGCGATCGCTCACGGGCCGTGCGTGTTCGCGTCGCCCGCGGCAACATGGCGTATTCCGCGGTGAGCCAACCCTCGCCCCGCCCACGACGCCAATTGGGAACTCCGTCTTCGACGGACGCGGTGCACAACACACGCGTCGTGCCGAACGAGACGACGCACGAGCCCTCGGCATACGGCGCGACGTCGCGTTCGAGCGTGATCGGCCTCAGCTCATGGTGTTGTCGTCCGATTCGTTGCGGTTCGCTATCTGCTGCCACGGAGTCGCTCGATGATCGATGTGGTCGATTGGCCGGTGGTGAGCGGAATGATTCGCACGTCTCCGCCCCAGCCGTGAACCTCGCGCGCACCGACGACGGTCTCGATGGCGTAATCGCCACCTTTCACGAGAACATCGGGACGCAGATGAAGAATGAGCTCGAGCGGCGTGTCCTGTTCGAACGCGACGACGGCATCCACCATCGCGAGGGCAGCTAAAACATAACTGCGCTCGGCCAGTGTGCGGACGGGACGGGTTGGTCCTTTCAGCCGCCGTACGGACGCATCGCCGTTCACGCCGACGACGAGGGCGTCACCATGACGGCGCGCCGCGAGCAGGACGTCGACGTGGCCGGGATGGATCAGGTCGAACACGCCATTTGTGAATACTAAACGCCCACGCCGCTTCGCTCGCCACGCGCCGGCCCGTTCCCAATCCATGATTTTGGGAATCGGGTCGATGTTGGAATCGCTCAAAGGGGCCCTTGAGCGCGCGGATTGAAGCGGATCACGCGCACCAAGAGCGGCATCGCCACACGCTCCGTGTAGTCGGCGCTCACGGAGATGTCGCTGCGTGTCCGATTCACGGTGATGTCCGTGGCCTCCTCAGGTAAACCCAGTGAATCGGCCAGAGCAGAAAGGTGGAGCTTGATGCGATCGTCCGGAATCTGCTTTGCAAATCGAACCTCTTGCCGCATTGCGTCCTGAAATTGGTAAAAGCGCCAGTACGCTTCCCCCAGGTTCACGCCAAAGAACATCGCGGCCGCAACAATCAGGAGTGCGAGGAGGCAACCCAGAGAGCTGCGACCACGATTCACCACTGCGACTGGGCTCCTTCGACGATGTCGTTCACAATCTTCTCGATTGCCTTGGTTCGCCCGGCGGCCTCGGCGCGCTCGTCGTAGTCGCCGTCACCGCTCAGCCCTTTGCGCTGGAAGAGCACGTGCCCGTTGGCCTGCTCGACGATCTCGATGTCAATAGTGACCTGCAGACGACGCCGGGCCGTCACTGCCGTCGCGGGATTCGCGCTGACGGCGACAGGCACGTCGACGTCGTACGCCGTGATCACGCCGCGAACGATGGCGTCAGCGCGACTCTCTGATGCGTCTCGTACGCCAAGACGTTTCTGAAGCTCTCGGCGCATGATGTCGAGCAGTTCGCGCTGCACTTCGGGGGAAGTCGTCTGATTGTCGAATGGAAGCACTGCCATCGTGCGGACGTTCGACGGCAGACCACCGCCGGCGAATCCGTAGCGGACACCACAACCGACGAGCGTGGCGAGTGCAATGATAGCGCTAAAACGGGGCCCAGATCGACGCATCGAACGGCGGAACCTCCTGAACGCTCTTCACGGTGAGCGATAATCCGCGTCGAGCTTCTTCGCTCCGATAGCGAACGATCGCACCACTTCGTTCAACCCACTCGATGACGCGGCCGTCGCGAACTCGCTCGAGGCGGACGAGCGAGTCTCGCCGAAAGGTGAGACGCCAGCTGGCTGGCATACCAATGTCGACACGTAGAAGCTCGCCGTCAACGCGCGCGACAGTGTCGTGCACCGCCGGTATCGCAACACGACCAAGGGTCGCCCAAAGTAAAGCCGGCGGCGGAACGAATCGGCGCGCCAACGATCCGCCGGTGACTTGCAGCGAGTCGGCGATGAGAACCGCGGCGCCGCTTCCGAAACCGCCTGCCAAAAACAGGTCGAGTCGCGCACTATCGGGGCTGGCGACACGGGCGATGCCTTCACCCCGGCCACTGAGCTCGCGATCATCCAGTTGCCAGTCGAAGAGTATCCGGCGATGCCCGGGTGCCAATTCCGCCTGCGGAAGCACCTTGGGTGCCGGCGCCCCGGTCAGCGGCTGCAAGCGCGGTGCAGCACACCCCGCGACGATCCCGGCAGTTGCGATGAGAAGCGCGGCAGAAACCGAGCGGCGCGCGCTCGAACGGGTGTGATATTGCCGTGGCACAATCGCGTCCTACCGTGAATGCGTCGAGGAGTTCCGTGGTCCGGATCGAACGCGTCAGAGGAACAGTTGACGAACGGCGGGCGGGAGCGCGATCGGCTTTCCGACGCGATCGAGAGAGACAAGCGTCGTACGTGCAGATACGAGGCGCTGGTCCGTTTCCGCGTTCGAGACCAGGTAGTCGAAAACGATCATACGCGACCGAACATCGGCAAGAATCGTGTGCACGCAGATCAACTCGTCGTAGCGGGCAGCCGCGTGAAAGCGAGCCGACAGTTCGGAGACCGCGAGCGAAACGCCATTGCGCTCGAGCTCCGCGTAGCTCACGCCAAGCTGGCGGATGAAGTCGGTGCGCCCCATCTCGCACCAGACGAGATAGTTGGCGTGGTAGACCACGCCCATCTGATCAGTCTCGGCATAACGCACCCGAAATTCGATGTCGTGCGTCGTGCGCCGAAAAGTGGTTCGAGAGTCCGTCATCGGTGAAGAGAATGGGCGAAGATTGAAAGCACTGTCGGCCTTTGTAAAGGCGAGCGCCGAGACTAGAATCAGCGCGTGCTCCCGTCGCCGTGCTACATCTTCTCCGACCTGCACCTTGGTTTCGCGAAGCCCGAGGTGGAACGCGACGCTTTGAATTTTCTGCGCCACCTGCACGGACGCGCCGCCTCACTCGTCGTGAACGGCGACTTGTTCGAGTTCTGGTTCGAGTGGCGAACGGTAATTCCGCGCTCGAGCTTTCGAATTCTCGCCGCGCTCGCCGATGTCGTGGAGTCTGGTACGCGTGTGTTGATGGTCGCGGGCAATCACGATTGCTGGGGCGGCGACGTCTTGCGCCAGGATGTGGGTATCGACTACCACGTAGGTCCGTGGGAAGGATCGGTTGCGGAGTGGCGCACGCGTATCGAGCACGGCGATGGATTGAGACCGCGCGAAGATCGACGCTATCGAATGCTGCGACGCGTGCTCCGAAATCCCGTGGCGATCAAGGCGTTCCGCTGGCTGCATCCCGACGTCGGCACGCGACTCGCGACCCACAGCTCGCACGCGAGTCGCAGCTACGGCGCACGCGATCACGGCCGGGGTCTCGCCCGCATCGCATCGGAAACGATGGCACAGCGGCGCGATTTGGAACTGCTCATCTACGGGCATTCACACGTACCGGCACTCATGCGGATGGCGAGCGGGGGCGTGTATGCGAACGCCGGATCGTGGCTCGACTCGCCGACCTTTCTCCGCCTTTCGACGGACCGCATCGAGCTTCGGCAATGGGATGGCTCAGCCGAGGGTCTTCACCTCGACGCTCTCGATCGCACCACCGAGAAAGCGCTGGCCTAACTGCAGGAACATCAGAGGGTCGTCGGAGGCGATGAAGCGGTGGCTCGGCTCGGCCTCCGCACTTGCGGCGATGTGACTCGTGCCGAGAACGGACGACGTCTCGCGCGCCGTCTCTGCGGCGCTATCGATGAGCCTAACGCTGCTGCCGAGCACGTCGCCGATGACGCCTTTGAGCAGCGGATAGTGCGTGCAGCCGAGAACCACCGTATCGACGTCCTCGCGAAGCAGCGGTGCAAGGTATTCCTCGGCGACGAGCCGCGTCGCCTCGTGATTCACCCATCCCTCTTCAACTAGTGGAACGAAGAGCGGGCAGGCACGCGCGGTGACCCGGAGTGACGGCTGGATGGCGCGCAATGCCCGCTCGTACGCACCCGACTTGATCGTGCCCGTCGTACCGATCACGCCAACATGGCCGTTGCGCGTCGCCTCGACCGCAGCCCTCGCGCCTGGCTCGATGACCCCGATCACTGGCATCGTCAGGGTTTCACGCAGCGTCGGGAGCGCGTGCGCTGTCGCCGTGTTACAAGCGACGACGACCATCTTCACTCCCTGATCGACGAGAAACGCGGCGATCTCGCGGCTATATCGCCTAACGGTTTCCGGGCTCTTGGGGCCATAGGGGACACGCGCCGTGTCGCCGAAGTAGGTGACGCTCTCGTGAGGCAGCTGCTGCATCACGGCGTGCGCAACCGTCAAACCGCCGATACCCGAATCGAAAACGCCGACGGGCGACTCGCGTCTCACCACGTCAGCTTCGCGCCGATGCTCGCCCCACCAGGCATTGCCCGTATCTGGAGCTGCGCGGGAACGTCCCACAGGTTCGCGGCAACGAACGCATCGGCTCCGGAAAAGAGATGGTTCGCGATGAGAAAGGCGACCCAGTCTTCGACGTGACTCTGCCTAACGTGGACGTAGGGCACGTCGAAGCGGCGTGGGAAAGCCGGCACTGGGTTGGTCAGCGCGACGCCGGTTGCATCGACGTAACTGACGACGACGCTATCGCCGCTCATACTCCGCGCCTCGCGGACATCGGTCTCGGATTCTCGAATCATCGCGATGGCAATCGCTTCCACCGTGAGCATCACCGCAGCGGCCTTGTTGCGGCCGAGCTTCGACTGCGAGTAGCCGGGGATGATCGCCGAATAGAGAAAGGCTCGGCGAGGGCTGAGCGGAGGCTTTAGAGAATCCGGAATCGCAGGAGTCGCAGCAGCGCGACGACGGCGCGCCGTGTCGGCGTGGGCGCGACTGGTGTCGGTGCGCGCGCGAGCGGTGTCCGTGCGAACGCGAGTGGTGTCCGGCTTCTGTGCCTGCGCAGAGGCGCCGAATAACCAGAGGCACGCGGCAACGACGCAGAACGCAAAGCGACGGGAGCGTTGGCGGGAGTGTATGGGAATCGAACCCACCCGACCCGACGCAGTCAGGTCACACTGGTTTTGAAGACCAGGGAAGCCACCAGACTTCATCCACCCCCTCATTGCTCAGACGAGAACGATTCCACACCCCGATCGTGCGACAACGTCACCAATCTCGACCGCTGTTGGGACGAGGGAAAGATACTCCGCCACTCGGTGAGGCGAGACCGCGACGAGCAGACCACCCGAGGTCTGAGGGTCGATGAGGAGCGCGCGATCGACGTCGGTGGCGCTTCCCCACTCGACGAGATCGCGCAGATACTCCTCGTTGCGCTCTGCACCGCCGGTACGAACGCCAGCCAGCCACGCGTCGCGCGCTCCGGGAAGAAGCGGGACGCGCGCGACGTCGATGCGAAGTGTCGCCTTGCTCGCCTTGGCGACGTGATTCCCGTGGCCGAGCAGACCGAATCCAGTAATGTCCGTCGCGCACGTGGCACCAACGGCGAGCGCGGCACGACTGGCGTCGCGATTGAGCTGCACCATCGACGCGATGAGAATCTCGTGCTGCGTGCCGGAGAGACGATCGTTCTTCGCGGCCGTCGCGAGGATGCCCGTACCGAGCGGCTTCGTGAGTAGAAGCTTATCGCCTACCCTGGCGGCGGCGTTGGTGAGCAATCGCTTCGGGTCGGCACGACCGGTAACGGACAATCCGTACTTGAGCTCTTCGTCGATGATGGTGTGTCCACCAACGATGAGTGCGCCGGCCTCGTGCACCTTGTCGTGTCCGCCGCGCAGAATCTCGGTCAGGACAGTCAGCGGGAGCTTTCCCGACGGAAAGCCGACGATGTTCATCGCCGTCAGCGGCTCGCCACCCATGGCGTACACGTCAGATAATGCGTTGGCCGCCGCGACCTGGCCGAAGGTGTACGGATCGTCCACGATCGGCGCGAAGAAATCTACCGTTTGCACGAGCGCGAGATCATCCGACAGCACGAAGATCCCCGCATCGTCGAAGGTCTCGCGACCGACGACGAGGCGCGGATCGGGCCGATGTGGGAGCGCGGAGAGCGCCCGCGACAGGTCACCCGGACCCAACTTGGCGGCTCAACCAGCGCAGCGCGCGAAAGCCGTTAGGCGAAACAGCTCCTCGCGCGTCGGATTCGAACTCACGTTTGGCGTTGATGCGGATTGCTTGACGTCAGGCGGCAACATCGCCGCCGGCACGTTGCTACTCGTTAGGAACTACGCGGCAGCGCCGCAATTGCATCGATCTCGACGAGCACGGCGCGCGGGAGCCCGGCGACCTGCACCGTCGAGCGCGCCGGTCGAGCGGTGCCGAGCGCGCGCGCGTAGACTTCGTTGACGCGCGGGAAATCGTTCATGTCGTGAAGGTAGACGGTGGTTTTGACGACATCGCTCCACGATGCGCCGGCCGCGTCGAGAATGGCCTTCAGGTTGGTCAGCACGCGCTCGGCCTGGGCAACGACATCGCCGGCGACGATCTGTCCCGTTGACGGATCGAGCGCGATCTGGCCCGCCGTAAAGAGAAACCCATTGGCAGTGATGGCCTGCGAATACGGCCCGATGGCCGCTGGTGCGTCGTTCGTCTTGACTGGCGTTACGCTCACGAGTCTTTCTCCTTGCTGAACGAGGGTGCGCTGAGGCTTCGCGCTGATGATAGTCTGTCGCGGAAGCTTCCTGAAGTAATGATGTTTCAGCAGGTTTGCCGTGCAGCGCTCGGTCGTGAACCCGACGGGCCGCTGACACGGATATTGAGAGCACGCCCCTGACTGCTACTGTGGAAGTGTCATCAAACCACAGGTCACAGCCAGGAGCGGCCCTCATGAAAAGGACAGTGAAGAATGTCGGGCTGGATGTGCATCAAGCTACAGTCAT
>DASXKV010000010.1 GCA_036496605.1 Gemmatimonadaceae bacterium
TTGTGAGCGCGAATGGCACCGGCGCTCTCGCATCGATGCCATATCGTGGCTCATGAAGAGCGACGACCCGCTCAGAGTTCTCGATGCCGCCCGGCAATTTGACCATCTCATAACGGAGATGACGCAGCGGCTTCCGCGGCGCACGCCATCGGGACTGCGCGCGCAATTGTCGGAGGCAGCGCAATCAATTAGTGCGCTGCTCGCTGAGGGGTTTGGACGCCAAACGACTGCGGAGAAAATCCACTACTCGCGAATGGCAAACGGATCCGTGGAGGAGAGTCAGGACTACTTACGAAAGTGCATCAACGAACGCCTTATCGATCGTAAGGCGTTTTTCAAGCTCTGGAATCTGTCTGTAGTCGTCGGGCGAATGATCCTGTCTCTCATCGCCCATTACGAGCGAAGCCCGGAGCGCAAACCGACCTAGCTTCGACGCGTTCTGTCTCTTGCGCCGTTTTCTTGCGCCGTTTTCGACGCGCCGTTTTCGACGCGCCCTTCTCGACGCGCCGTTTTCGACGCGCCCTTCTCGACGCGCCGTTTTCGACGCGCCCTTCTCGACGCGCCCTTCTCGACGCGCCCTTCTCGACGCGCCCTTCTCGACGCGCCCCTCTCGACGCGCCCCTCTCGACGCGCCCTTCTCGACGCGCCCCTCTCGACGCGCCCTTCTCGACGCGCCCTTCTCGACGCGCCCTTCTTCCACCCGATCCGCATCGCGCACGCGTTCCCAATTGATATTCTAAGTGAGCACCTGCATACTCCATCAGAATGTCTAAGGGGAAGACATGCCGGACGCGAATGTGAGCTTGTTGCAGGGGAGCCTCGACCTGCTCGTTCTCAAGACCCTCTCCTGGCAGCCGATGCACGGTTTCGGGATCGCGCGTTGGATCCAACGGCTCACCGACGACGCGCTCCAGGTGGAGGAGGGCTCGCTCTACCCCGCGCTCTACCGGCTCGAGCAGCGCGGACTCGTCAAGTCCGAGTGGCGGCTCACCGAGAACAATCGCCGCGCGAAGTATTACCGCCTCACGACAACCGGGAAGCGGCGTCTCGCCGAGGAAGCCGATACCTGGCAGCGATTCACCGTGGCGGTCGGGAAAGTGCTGCAGGCGACGGAGCAGCCGGCCTAACGATGGGCGCCGTGGATCCCACGCCGGCGTGGCGTCGGTACCTGCGCTTCTGGCAGTCGAATCCCCGCGCCGACGTCGCCGAGGAGTTGCGCTTTCACCTCGAGTCGGCCATCGCCGAGTATGTCGCTGGCGGCATGAGTCTGGACGCGGCACGCGCTGAAGCGATGCGCCGCTTCGGCGACGTCGACGCAATTACCATTACCCTGCACGCCCTGAGCCACCAGCAGGAGCGAACGATGGAATGGAGAGACCGGCTGGAGACGTTACGGTCCGATGTGCGCTTCGCCCTTCGCCAGCTGCGCAAGTCGCCGGCGTTCACGCTCGTCGCGGTGCTGACGCTCGCCCTCGGGATCGGCGCCAACAGCGCGATCTTCAGCATTGTCTACAGCGTGCTGCTCGCGCCGCTGCCGTATGCGCACGCCGACCGGCTGCTCGACGTGCGCGAACGTCACGATGCTCGCGACACGGATGGGATGGTCGTGACATTCGGGAACTACGGCGCCTGGCGCGAGCGCGTGAAATCCTTCGACGCCTTCGGAGCGTACAGCTTTGGCGGCTTCACCCTCACCGGCGCCGGCGATCCGCGCCAGATCCAGGTGCTCCGAGTCACGGCCGATTACTGGAAGGCGCTCTACATCCCGCCGGCGATCGGCCACTACTTCGGCAACGCCGACGACGTTCCGGGCGCGCCGAACGTGATCGTGTTGGCACACGATTTCTGGTGGTCGACGTTCAACGGCGATTCGTCGATCGTTGACCGAAGCATCACGCTGAGCGGCGAGCCCTACACCGTGCTCGGCGTCGCGTCCGCGGAGTACCCTCCACCGCGGCGTGCTGGCTGGATCCCGCTTCGGATAACGTCATCACAGTTGCTGGAGCATGCGGACCACGAGCTCGGCGTCGTCGGCCTCGTCCGCGACGGCATAACGACGGAGCGCGCCGTCGCCGAGCTCACGCAGGTCGAGACCGACCTCGCGAAGATGTATCCGAACTCCAATTTCGACGGCGGCATCATCGCGACGCCGCTGCGGGACTCAGTGGTCGGTCCGGTGCAGTCGCTGCTTCTCATTCTGCTCGGCGCGGTCGGCCTGGTATTGCTCATCGCGTGCGTCAATATCGCCAACCTACTGCTCGCGCGTGCCGCGGTGCGGCGCAAGGAGATTGCCGTGCGCAGCGCGTTAGGCGCCAGCCGATCGCGCATCATCGTGCAGCTGCTCATCGAAAGCCTCCTCCTCGCCTTCGGCGGCGCAATTGTGAGCTTTGCCGTCGCCGCAGCCGGGATGCGCTTTCTGGTACGGCACAATCCGTTGGGCGTGCCGCGACTGCAGGATGCCGCGATCAACGGCCCGGTGCTGGCGTTTGCGATCGTCCTCGCGTTGGTGTGCGGAATTGGATTCGGATTGCTCCCGGCGGTGCGCGCATCGCGCCTCGACCTGCAGCAGACGCTGCGCGACGGCATGCGCAGCGACGCTACGACATTGCGCAATCGCCTGCGCGCCACGCTTGTCGTCGCTCAAATCTCGCTTGCGATGGTTTTGCTCATCGGCGCGGGACTGCTCGTGCGGAGCGCGATACTGCTGCAACGCGTCGATCCGGGCTTCGATTCGCATAACCTGCTCACTGCCGGCATCAATCTCCCCGACGCGCGCTACCGATCCGACACGGCGGCGGCCGAGCGATTGAACGAGATTCTCAGCGCGGTGTCGTCGGTGCCGGGCGTAGCGTCGGCCGCATATGTCTCGCTGATGCCGATCGCCGCTTCCGGGAGCGACTGCAATTGGCGGCGGGAAGGAAGCACGGAGCAGGACGGCGCCTTCAATGCGAACGGACGCGTTGCGACGCCGAGCTACTTCGAGACGCTGCGCATTCCTCTGCTTCGCGGCCGGATGTTCGGCTCCGCCGACGGTTCCGACGCGCCGAGGGTCGGGGCGATCAATCGCCGGCTCGCCCACAAGCTCTTCGGCGACGAGGATCCGATTGGGCGGCGCATCACCTGCGCACCGGTGACGTCGACAAAACCGACCTGGGTGACGGTCGTCGGTGTGACGCGCGATCTACACGCGAGGGGCCTCGCTGACGAGATACGCGACGAAGTGTACATGCCGGCGACGCAGAATAGCCGGCGCGACATGACGCTCGTCGTGAGAGGATCGGTTCCCGTGAGCACGCTGGCGCCGGCCATTCGCCGCGCCGTGTCGGTCCAGGATCCGTTGTTGCCGGTGCCGATGATGACGATGGACGAGGTCATCGACCGGAGTCTCGCGACGCCGAAGTTCACGTCGCAGCTCCTTTCCGCGTTAGGCGCACTGGGGCTCGTGCTCGCGGTGATCGGTATCTACGGCGTGATCGCGTACTTCGTCGCGCAACGGACGAACGAGATCGGTATTCGCATGGCGCTCGGCGCCGACACCGGGCGTGTCATCGGCATGGTCGTTCGGCAAGGCGTCATGCTCGCCGCGATCGGTATCGCGATCGGCAGCGTGGTCTCACTGCTCGTCACGGGGATGCTCGGACAGTTGTTGTTCGGGGTGACGGCTCGCGACCCGCTGACATTCGTCGTGGTGGCGGTGGTGATTGCGGTGGTCTCTCTCGCGGCGAGCTTCCTTCCAGCCCGTCGCGCGGCGCACATCGATCCGTTGGAGGCGCTCCGCACGCCGTGAGATGGTGGCCCGAAGATCTGATCTCAATATCCGGCGTGCGCCGCGCTAGAATAGGCGCACCCACACCACCTTCATCTCCATGCGTATCGTATCAATCATTACCGCGCTCACGTTCGTCAGCTCGGCGGCTCTGGCTCAATCCCAGGCGACGCTCATCGTCAACGCCAAAGTCATAGACGGAACGGGCTCGCCTGCGCGTAACGCCGAGGTTCGAATCGTCGATGGCAAGATCTCCGCGATCGGACACTGGACGCGCAATCCCGCTGATCGTGTCATCGATGCCCATGGGCTGACGCTCGCCCCAGGCTTCATCGATACGCACAGCCATCACGATCGCGGACTTCTGGAGCATCGTGATGCATTGGGTGCGGTATCGCAAGGCATCACGACGATCGTCGTCGGGCAGGACGGTGAGTCGCGCTTTCCACTCGCGAGCTTCTTCACTCGGCTCGACAGCACGCCCGCCGCGCTCAATGTCGCGTCGTACGTCGGTCATGGGACGATTCGCACCCGCGTGATGGGCGACGACTTCCAGCGCGTGGCGACTGATTCGGAGGTCGCGCGGATGCGCGAGCTCGTCCGCGAAGAGATGGCTGCTGGCGCGATCGGCCTGTCGACGGGGCTCGAGTACGATCCCGGCATCTACTCATCGCCGTCCGAGGTGTTGGAGCTGGCGAAAGTCGCTGGCGCGATGGGTGGACGCTACATCAGCCACATTCGTAGCGAGGACCGGAACTTCTGGCAAGCACTCGATGAGCTGATCACCATCGGACGCGTCGCGAAGATGCCCGTGCAGGTCTCGCACATGAAGCTCGCAATGCGCTCGCTCTGGGGTCTGGGAGACAAGCTCATTGCCACGCTCGATCGCGCGCGCGCCGAAGGCGTTCAGGTCACGGCCGACGTCTATCCGTACACGATGTGGCAATCGACGCTCACCGTGCTCTATCCCAAACGCAACTTCAGCGACCGCGCCGAAACAGATTTTATCCTGAAGGAAGTCGCGGCTCCGGAAGATCTCGTCATCGGCGACTTTGCGCTCGACACGACGTATGTCGGCAAGGACGTCGGGCAGATCGCGGCGACGCGGAAGTCTGATCCGGCGACGACGCTGATGGCGCTCATCGCGGAATCGCAGGCACAGCAGGCGACGGAGAGTGTCGTCGCGAAGGGCATGGACGAGCGAGACATCGCGTCGATCATGCGATGGAGGTACACCGACTTCTGTAGCGACGGCGCGCTGGACGGCGCGCACCCGCGCGGCTTCGGTTCGTTCCCGCGCGTCCTCGGCCACTACGTGCGCGACTTGAAGGTGCTTCCGCTCGAGGACGCGGTACGCAAGATGACGAGCCTCGCCGCGGCCAACGTCGGTATCACCGATCGCGGAATCATTCGCGCGGGACTCGCCGCCGATCTCGTGCTCTTCGATCCCGAGACGATCGGTGATCTCGCGACGATCAGGAATCCACACGCGCTCTCAAAGGGCATCAAGACTGTCTGGGTGAATGGGGAGATTGCCTTCGAAGATGGTAAGGCGAGCGGGCGCTTCCCGGGGCGTGCGCTGCGGCGGGAGCCCAAATCTTCAGCGGTCGATGATTTCGTCGAAGCCGAGATGAAGCGGCAAGGCATTCCGGGGGTCGCCGTCGGCGTCGTGAACAAAGGGAAGGTGATGACGCGAGGCTATGGCTTTGCGAACGTCGAGCTCAGCGCGCCGGTCACCGACGAGACGATCTTCGAGAGTGGATCGTTAGGCAAGATGTTCACCGCCACGGCAGTGATGCTCCAGGTCGAGGATGGCAAGGTCTCCCTCGACGATCCGCTGACGAAATTCTTCCCCGACGCACCGGCAGCCTGGCAAGCGATCAAGGTTCGGAATCTCCTCAATCACACGTCCGGCATTCCCGACTACACCACGTCGACCTTCGACTATCGAAAGGACTATACCGAGGACGAACTGGCGCGGATTGCGTTCGCGCAGAAGCTCGAGTTTCCGGCGGGATCCCGTTGGAACTACAGCAACACCGGCTACGTGCTGCTCGGCATCATCGTTCACAAAGTCTCGGGGAAGTTCTACGGTGACGTGCTCGCCGAGCGCGTCTTCAAGCCGTTAGGCATGAGAACGGCGCGCATCATCGACGAGGCCGACATCATTCCGAACCGCGCGGGCGGCTACCGCCACGAGAACGGTGAGCTCAAGAACCAGGAGTGGGTCGCGCCGAAGCTGAATACCACCGCGGACGGCTCACTCTATTGGTCGGTTCGCGACCTCGTCGCCTGGGATACCGCGGTCAAGCGCCGCGCCATTCTCAAGCCCGAGAGCTGGGCCCAGATCCTGACGCCGGTTCACCTAACGAGCGGCAAGACATACCCGTACGGAATGGGATGGTCGCTCGAGGAGCGCGGAGGGAAGCCGCTCCAGGAGCATGGTGGCTCGTGGCAGGGCTTCCGAACGCAGCTCTCACGCTTCGTCGGCGACAGCCTCGACATCATCGTACTTGCGAATTCGGCCGAGGCCGACCCGGGTCGCATCGCCGACGGAATCGCGGCGCTGCTTCACTCCGATCTCGCGATCCCGAAGCCGTCGCCCATCACGGACGCGGAGCCACAGGTCACCGCGCGAGTCGGCCGACTGCTGGATACGATCCGCAGCGGGGCGCTCACACCTAACGAATTCGCGTACGTGCGTGCCGGCTTCTTCCCGGACGCGGCGGACTACTACAAGCACCAGTTGCAGACGCTCGGCGAGCAGCAGCGCCTCGTGCTGCTCGACCGCCGCGAGCTCGGCGACGATCGGGTGTACACGTATGAGGTAGTCTTCCCGTCGGGGTCGCGGTACGTGCGAGTCGCCCTGGCGCCCGACGACAAGGTGTCGTCGTTCTCGCTCCGGCCGCGACTGTGAAGCGACGCAAGCATTGCCGCTTGCGTCGCTTTGGCCACCGCTAGATCGAGCTGGGGCGCGGCACCGCGCTCGCCGCCATCGCGGGTGTGGGCGCGGCGATCGACATCACGACCGGGAGCGCCAGTGCCGCCGCGCCGGCGAGCGAGAGGCGGCGCACCACGGCGCGACGCGTGAGCTGCTGCGCGGTATCGCCCGATGTCTCGAGCAGATTCGCTCGCGAGAGCTCGTCGAGGGCGTACTCGACGAGCGAATCGTTAGGCTCCATCCCGAGCTCGTCGCCGAGAATCGCCGCAAGCTCCGGCACCGATCGCTGGCCGTCGCAGCCACGCCAGACGATGCTCGCCGAACGATTCAACGAGTGCATTTCCTGCCGCGCGCCATCGTACACGACAACCTCGCCGGCAACCTGCTCGCTCAGCAGGCCATTCTGCCGTGCCTTCGGATAAAGAGGGGCGTCCGTCATAGTCCGCTCACTGTTGGTTTTGGCCCTGGTCGTTGTTGTTCTGGCCCTGACCGTTCTGGTTGCTGCTCGCGGCCATCGCTTCCGTCGGCGCGACCATCGAAAGCACGACCGGTAGCGCGAGCATCGCGGCGCCAGCGAAGGTCATCCGTCGGACCACATCGCGACGACTGATGGTGTTGTCCTCCATCAGGTGAGCGTCGGCAAGTTTGTCGATCGCGTACTCGACGAGCGAATCGTTCGCATCGATCCCGAGCGCGTTGCCGAGTAGGTCGGCAAGCTGCGGAACCGAGTGCTCGCCGTCGCTGTTGCGCCAGACGATACTCGCCGAGCGATTGAGCGAGTGCGCCTGTTGTCGCTCGCCGTCGTAGACGATGGTCTCGTCGCCAACCTGTTCGACCATGAGGTCGTCTTGTCTTGCCCTCGGGAAACCGGAATCGGACTGTCCCATCGTACCCTCCTCAGGTGGTGCAGCAGGTCGAACAACGGTCGAGAATCAGGTCAGCGAGGCATGCCGCGTCGCCGCGGTCACCAGAAAGCGCATCCGCGTCGTTGACGGAGGCGCAAAGAATCTTGAGGGCGTCGGCTGGGCGACTACGCACCGCGAGTGTGTTCGCCAGGAGAGCGAGCACGGTTTCGCCGGGCGACATGCGCCGCGGAAGCCAGTCGGCTCCAGAGACGTAGTTCGTAACCATGACCATGCGTATCGGCAATGGTGCGCCTCCAACGGTCGACCCGAGGGATGCGGCGTCGACGGGCCAGCTGCGTCCATTTGGGTCGCGAATACCGAGCGGACGCGCGAAGGGATGAACCGAGCCCGCCTCATCGAGGACGGCGTATTCATCCGAGTAGTAGGTAGCGCCCGCGCGAACGAGTGCGGCGACGAGTGAGCTCTTGCCGGAGTGCGTCCGTCCCGGGATGACGATCGCGCCGCCCTGCCAGCCCACAACTCCGGCGTGGACGAATAATCGTGTGCGCGCACCGGCTGCAACCTTGAAATGCAGGCGGCTCTGAAACTCCATCAGGAGCTCGTCGAGATTCGCGCTGCGCGCGGCGCAGTCCGCGTCTTCGTAAAGCGTGTGGATTTGGTCACGGTCGTCGCCAATGACGAGCGAATACAGGGAATCCACGACGTGTGCGTCGCAGACACGCGCTCCCGGTGGGACGACTCTCCGAAGCGCCGGCAGCGCGGCCGAATGCGACGCCCGAAGTCCGATGAGCATGCCGTGCGCGTCGAGGGAGAACCCCGCCCGCCACGCGAAGCGGTCGAGGTGCGCCGTTCGGGCGCTGCCATGCGCGAGCATAGGGACCACCAGACTCTCCCTCGAGTGAGGCGGATGCAGGGGTGAAGTGGCGACGTACCGGGAGGGGACCACAATAATCGGTACAAAGTCAGCACGGCGCAAGCGTGTCGTTATGCGGCGTCGTGCGGGTTACCGTAGCCGCCCGAAAAGTGTAGCAAACACGCAACACTTTCCGCAAAGTTCCTACTCGAGAGGCCTGACGCGACTAGAGCGACACTTCGATTGGCTCCTAACCAGCAACGGGAAGACCAGAATTCCCTATTTCCCGAGCCGGTACGTCAGAGCGAGCTCGCCCTCCCCGCCGTATTGCCTTCTGAATTCGCGTCCGACGAAGTCTCGGACCATGAGCTCGATAGCGAAGCGGCCGACCGACATGCGCGTTCCGGCGCCAAGGCCCGACGAAGCCACCGCGCCCATGCCTCGCACACGGAAGTAGGGGCACGTTGGGCTCGATGTGCATCTGACGAAATTGTATCGATGCAACATGCCGACTTCCCCGTACGGCGCCGCGTACACCGCGAGAGACGCCGCACCATTCCCGTCGCCCAAAGTCAACGCGAGTGGAATCGTTAGGTTCAGCGCGGCCGCATTGCGAGGATATCCCTCGTGTAGATAACCAGCGACCGCCTGTCCGCCGATGCTGGTCTGAACCCCGCTAAGCAGCTGCTGGCGGACGAACGTTCGAGAGAACGCTGCACCGATGTCGAGGGATGGAGAATGTTCGAAGTTGCTGGAAAGGAATCCACGCAGTGCCCCGCCGGCAAACCCAACGCCGCCCGCACCCATCAACAGCGAACCGCCGACTCCGAGTGCCATGCTCGCACCGCGAGTGACGCCGAGTGCGCTCGCGTCGACTGGAGCGAATATCGCGGCCCCCGTCGATGTGCCAGTGATCTGCGCGAAGGAAGAAGTCGGCGCGAGCAGGATGATGCCAGCGGAAATCGAAAGGCGGCAGATGCGCAACATTGTACGCTCCATCGGCGGATTCCTTCACCATAACGACCCGCACGGAGGAGCAGAAGAGGAGTCGACGGCCGTCCCGCGCGGCCGGCGTTGGCGGCTGGGTCGTTAGGCAGGCTCGGCCTTGCGGTAAGCCGGGTGCACGGCGCATTCTATTCTTGTCGTGCCTCCCTTCCTCGCCTTCCACATTGGACACACCGTGAGCGCTCGCCATCTCGTCGCCCTCGTACTCGTCGCCGGGTCGCTCCCCGCCGCAGCGCAGCAGCGCGCGCACATCGACGTCAACCAGGTCGACAGCATCATTCGCCGCAACGTCGCCGAGAAGCACATCGTCGGCGTGTCCGTCGGCATCATGCAGAACGGCCAGGTCGTGTTCGCGCGCGGCTATGGCGTCGCGAATACAGCGTCGAGCGCGCCCGTGACGCCGCGGACGATGTTCGCGATTGGCTCCGTCACGAAGCAATTCACCTGCAGCTCGATGCTCATGCTGCAGGAGAAAGGACAGCTCTCGATCGACGATCCGGTCTCGAAGTACTACCCGCAGCTGACGCGCGCGAAGGACATCGCGCTCAAGGACCTCGGCGGACATCTCTCCGGCTACCGCGATTACTATCCGCTCGACTACGTAGACCGCGAGATGGCGCAAGCCGAGCCGGCGGACACGATCATCATGCGCTATGCAACGCGTCCGCTCGACTTCGAGCCACGGTCGCGCTGGTCGTACAGCAATACCGGCTTTCTCATACTCGGCCGTGTGATCGAGAAGGTGAGTGGAGAGCCGATCGGCACCTTCTTCCAAACGCATATCTTCACGCCGCTCAAGCTGGAGCGCACACAGTACGAGCCCGCGCCTAATGGGACAGACATGGCGACGGGATACACGTCGTTCGGCTTGTCGGATCCAATCCTCGCTGTACCAGAGGCGAGGGGCTGGGCCGGCGCTGCGGGCGCGATCTGGTCCACGCCGACGGACCTTCTCACATGGGATCGTTCACTGCTCGACCATACACTCATCTCGCCCGCGTCGTACGCCGTGTTGACCACGCCGCGTCGGCTCACCGACGGCCGTTCGAGTGGCTACGGCTGTGGGGAAGGCATCAACGATCGTGGCACTGCGGTGACGTTCTCGCATGGCGGCGCGGTGTCGGGATTCGTCGCGCAGAACACGATCATTCCGAGCACGAAGTCGGCGCTGGTCGTGCTGTCGAATAGCGATTTCTCACCGGTCGGCGCGCTCAATCAGGAGCTCATCGCAAAGCTCCTTCCGAGCGCCGACGTGCCGGTCGTGCACGGGCTGTCGGCACTGGACGCGGCAAGGAAGTTCCTCACTGATCTCGAGCAGGGCCGCGTCGATCGTTCGACGATCTCGCCCGACTTCGATGCCTATCTCACGGCCGACAAGCTCGCGACGGCGCAGAAGTCGCTCAGCGCGCTTGGGCCGATCTCGAATATTCGTATCGCGGGTGTGAGCGAGCGGGGTGGGTTGGAGGTCGCCAGCGTGCGCTTCAATGTCGGAACGACGGCCACGCAGGGACTCATGTACCGGCGGACGGATGGGAAGCTGGAGGAGTTCCTGTTTTCGAGGAGTTGACGGAGACGCGTCAGTTGTGCCCTTCGCCTTCCACCAGCTCATGGCCGATCTCCCAGTGGTGCCCGAACGGATCGACGACGCGTCCAATCCGCCAGCCGTATTCTTCACCCACGGGATGCACCTCCTTCGCGCCGGCGGCGATTGCGCGCGAGAACACGGCGTCGGGGTCGGCCACGGTGAGAATGAGTCGTGTCGTGGCGCCCTGGGTCGTCTCGGGGCTGAAGTTGCCGTGCTCCGGTGATTCGTCGCCGAGCCAGAACTCGGCGCCGTCGATCGAGAGTCTCGCGACGACGCTCCCGCTCGGATCCTCGAGACGATAGACCTCGACCGCGCCGAAAGCAGCTTTGTAGAACTCGACGGCGCGCGCACTGCCGCGAACGGAGAGCCAGGGAGCGAGTGAGGTCTGAATGGAAGTCGCGGCCGGTTTTGCGCTCATAATGTCCTCGTTGCGACTCGATTGGCGTTGGTCGTCATGAGCGCTCCCGTTCCTCGATGTCCGCACTCACCGAGTCGAAGATGCGGACCGTGGTCCAGAAGCTCCCGCATTCCTTGCGGAAACGATCGTGCACGGGGTCGTCCTGATAGACGTCGTGCGCCAGCTCATCGTCGAAGACCAGGACGAGCGCGCGCGTGTAGCCGCGCTCGATGACCGGCCGCTCGGTCGGCGCTGGAACGCCGACGTATCCATGACGAACGCCCTCGATGTGGCGCAGCGAGTCGAGGCCGTCCTCGAATCGCCGGCGCTGCGTGGGCGTCAGATCGTTGCGGAGCCAGAAGTAGACGGCGTGAACGAACATCGTTAGGCGTGTTGGAGCGGGAAATGCTAGCGTGCGCGGCGTGTCGAATCTTCGAAGCCGAGCCAGCGATCCATCCGCCAACTGCCGTCGGCTTGGCGCAGGAGAAAGGAAACGTACCGCCCGAATTCCGTCATGCGCACGCCGCCGGAGTCGGTCCACGTCTGCTGAAAGGCGCCAAACTCCGTCGCGTGATCCGGCCCGAGTCGTCGCGCCGCGACATCCAGCCGCAGATCGACGTCCCGCTCCGCCGCCCAGTTGCTTTGCGCCATCTCGGCCAGTTGTGCCCTTCCTCGCACCGTGTTGAACGCCGGCCACTCGAAGGTGGCGCTGTCGGTGTAGAGAGCGGCATAGGCGCGCGGGTCACGATTCCGATATGCGCCGACCACGCGCGCGTTCAGGGAATCGATACCTGCGTTCGCGTCACGTGCGGAAGGCGCCGATCGCGAGCAGGCAGCGACGACGCCAATGGTAATCGCAATGCTCGAGCGAATTATCGAGTGCACGACGCGGGCGATTCGTTATGAAGTCGATCTCGTAGAACGAGACCAGACTGTACCTATTCCGATCGCAGTGCGCTAGCCGGGTTCGTTCGCCCCGCCCGCAACGCGGGCGCGAGCGTCGCAATCGCGCCGACAAGGAGCAGCAGTCCGCTCGCCGTCGCGATGCTCGTAGGGTCCGTTGGCTCGACGCCGAAAAGGACACCAGCAAGCACGCGGCCGAAGGCGACTGCCGCCAGCACTCCGACGATCGTCCCGAGCACCACCGGCGCCAAGCCACGCTGGAACACCTCGCCGAGCACGCGCGTCGGCGACGCACCGAGCGCGACGCGAATCGCGTATTCGGCGCGGCGGCGCGCCACGGAGTACGACACCACGCCATAGACGCCGATGGCGCCAAGCGCGAGGGCCAGCGCGCCGAAGAGCGTGAGGAAGAAGCGAAGCCGCAGTGGCTGTGCGAGCGCGGTCGCGAGCACCTGGTCCATCGTCTCGATTCGCGCGACGGCAACCTGTGGATCCAATTCGGCGGCCGCGCGCCGGACGGCCGTCGTTAGGCTCGCCGGATCACCGTTCGAACGGACGACGAGCACCGCGCCATCGGGCGCGGTGTGCTGCTCGAGAGGAACCCACATCGTGAACGGAATCTCGCCCGTCATCGTGGTCATGCGCGTCTCGGCGGCAACGCCGACAATCGTGCGCGAGATAATCGTTCCGGTGTAGCCCGTGTTGATGTGCTTGCCGATTGCGCTCTGTCCGGGCCACATGCGACGGGCGAAGGATTCACTGATCACCGTCACCGGCAGCGAACCCGCGACGTCGGTGGAATCGATGCCGCGCCCTTCGCGAAGGTGCATGCCCATCGCGCGGAAGAGTGCCGGTGTCGCTGTGCGATAGAGACTGTTGGGTCGCTTGGGCCCCTCGAGCTCGGGATGGCCCTCCGGCAGCACGGGACCCTGAAAGCCGCCATCGCGCACCGGCAGCCGATTCGTTAGGCCGGCCGCGGTGACGCCAGGCATCGCACTCACACGGGCAGCGAGATCGCGGACGAACTGCCGCCGTGATTCGGCCGGCTCATTCTCGCTTGGCATGAGTGTGAACGTCGACACGCCGCGCGGGTCGAAGCCGAGGTCGAGCGACCGGAGTCGCTCGACGGAGCGAACGAGCAACGTCGCACCCGCGACGAGCAATACCGCAAGCGTCACCTGACCGGCGACGAGCGCGCCGTGGATGCGCTTGGTGCTGCGTCGGAGGCCCATTTCGCTGCGCTCGCGATTCAGGCCGCCGATCGCATCGAGCCGGCCGCGAAGCACATTGCGCATCGGCGCCAGCGCGATCGACGTCGCCACGACGAGCGCCAGAATGAACGCCGCGACGAATGTCACCCAACCCATCGTGACCGCTTCGTCCAGGCCGCCCTGAAGAGGCAGACTGGCGATCAACACACCGAATCCACCGACGGCAATCGCGGTGCCAAGCACCGCCGCGCCAAGTGCGAGGACGAACGCCTCGGTGAGAATCTGGCGCGCGAGCCTTCGATGATTGGCGCCTAACGCGACGCGGACCGCGAGCTCGCCGGTACGGTCGCTCGTTCGGGCGAGGATGAGGGCCGCGGCGTTGGCGCAGGCAATGAGCAGCAGCAACGTCACGGCGCCAAAGAGCAACAGCACAGCGCCCCTGACGTTACCGAGGAGGTAAGTGCGGACCGGTAGCGAGCTGGGATTCTTCGCCTTGTCCCAGCCTACCGTGTATGTGTATTGCGCACCTAACGCACGACCGATTCGTTGGATATCGCTCTGTACGAGCTCTGGTGCGACACCGGCACGGATGCGGCCGAGGAGCGTCAGGTAGCCGACGTCGTGATAAAACGAAGTCGACGCGTCGAGCTGCAGCGGCCGCCACGCGCGCATCTCGGGGGTTGGGAAATAAAAACCCTTGGGCATCACGCCGACGACAGTCACAGGCTTGCCGTCGAGAACCAGCTGATGGCCGATCACGTGCGGGTCGGCACCGAGGTCCTGCTTCCACATTCCGTAGCTGATGACGATCACCAGCGGCGCTCCAGGGCGATCGTCCTCCACGTTCAGCGTGCGGCCTTGATAGGCGTGGGTCCCGAGGACGTCAAAGAGCGACGATGTCGCAACGGTGTAACCGAGCAATTTGGCGTCGCCAGGGTCGTTCGCGCTCACGTGATACGGCGCCCCATTGGTGGAGAACGCAGCCACAGCCTCGAACACCCCGGGTCGCGCTCGCACGAAATCGTACTCTTCGCCGCGCCAGTCGTAGTCCATCCAGAAGATCCGGACGTTTTCCTCGTGCGCGTAGGGAAGTGGCCGAAGGAGCAGCGCGTTGACGACGCTCAATAGCGCGACGGTGGCGCCGATCCCGAGTCCCAGCGTGAGGATGACGGTGGCGGTGAACGTCAATCGGCGGCGCATCTGCCTAACGGCATGCCGGACGTCGGCGGCGAATTCGCTAGCGAGACGGGTGAGCACGTGGACCTCCGGGGTGACCCCTGTAAGACAGCGGCACTGAGAAAAAGGGTTGACGTCCGTCCCATGTGATCACCATCCTGAGAAGCATATGGCTCTCGTCGCGTTCTTGCGGGGCGTCAACGTGGGTGGACATCGAAGATTTCGCCCGAGCCTGCTCGCGAAGGAGCTGGGTAAATACGACGTCGTGAACGTCGGCGCGACGGGCACCTTTGTCGTGCGCAGGCCGGAATCGCGAGCGCGCTTTCGCGCCGCGCTGCTCGAGAAGCTGCCGTTCGACGCGGTGGTTGCACTGTGCGACGGCCATGACGTGGCGGCGCTCGCGTCCGACAACCCGTTCGAAGGAAATCCGGCTCGTCCCGACGTCGTGCGGTTCGTGAGCATTCTCTCGAAAGCGGGCCACGTTCCCAATCGGCTACCGGTCGTGCTACCGGACGAGGGAGAGTGGTTCGTACGCGTCATCGGGTCGAGGAAGCGATTCGTCTTTGGCGAATATCGCCGCCACATGAAGACCATCGGCTACCTCGGCAAGATCGACAAGCTGTTTGGCGCGCCGGTCACGACGCGGAACTGGAACACGATGCTGTCGATCGTGCGGATCCTGAAAGTCGGCGAATCCGCCGGCGAATGAGCCACGTACGGTAGGCGTTCTCGTCCCGCTGCTCCCCCCCGCGCCGACCCGTCAGTTCTTCCCGCCCGTTTCGTTCGGAGCGAACACTATGGAACGTCTGCTCGCAGATCTCCGAGTCGCACTTCGCCGAGTGCGCAAACGCGTCGGCTTCACCATCGTCGCCGTGCTGTCCCTCGCACTCGGGATCGGGGCCAACACCGCAATCTTCAGCCTCGTCGATGCCATTCTGCTGAGGCGCGCGCCGCTGCCCGATGCCGCGCGCGTCGCGGAGATCTATCAGAAGCAGCCGGATTTCCCGTTCTCGCCGTTCTCGTATCCCGACTACCGCGATTTCCGCGACGCGACCCATTCCATCTTTTCGCAAGTGTCGCTGTCGCGCTACACGGCGGCCTCGCGCGACATGGGCGATCACGTCGAGCCGATGATGGGCGAGATGGTGAATGGCGATTATTTCCCATTGCTCGGGATCAAGCCAGTCATTGGCAGACTCCTCGGCAACGAAGATGACATATCGCCGGGCGGGCACGCGGTGATCGTGCTCTCATACCAGTACTGGCAGCGCGACTTCAACGGCGACCCGCACGTGGTCGGCAAGCCACTGCGCCTCGCTGGCCGCGAGTACACCGTCGTAGGAGTCGCGCCAAAGTCGTACGGGGGCTCAGTCGCCGGCATCGCGCCGTCGTTCTATGGCTCGGTCCAGATGGTGAACCAGATCGAGGGCGGCAACACGGACGAGCTCACGGCGCGCGGCAACCATTCGGGCTTTCTCAAAGCGCGCCTCGCGCCCGGTGCATCGATGGCGCAAGCGCGTGCGGTGGCAGCGCGCTTCACCGCCGATATGCAGAAGCGCTATCCGAAGGACTGGGCGGGTTCGTCGCTCATTGTCCTGCCAGAGACGGACATTGCCGTCAACCCCCTGCTCGACAGTGTCGTCGTGCCGGCAGCGGGAGCCCTCATGGTCGTCGTGGGACTCGTCCTCCTCGTCGCCTGCGCGAATCTCGCCAGCTTCCTGTTGGCGCAGGCGCGGGATCGCCAGCGAGACATTGCCATTCGTCTGGCGATCGGAGCGAGCCGGCGGACGCTCGTTCAGCAGCTTCTCACTGAATCACTCCTGCTTGCGATCGTCGGCGGTGTCGCGGGGGTGCTCCTCTCGCGCATCGCCCTCGCGGCGCTCCTCGGAGCCAAGCTGCCGGTCCCGCTTCCGATCTCGCTCGACGTCTCGCTCGACGCGCGGGTACTCACGTTCGCGATCGCGGCGTCGGCTGTCGCAGGCCTCCTCTTCGGCCTCGTGCCGGCGCTCCAGGCGACGCGTCCGGCAGTGATCGAGTGGATCAAGAACGAGAACGTCGGCGGTGGGCCGGGCCGTCGCCTAACGATGCGCAGCGCTCTCGTCATCGGCCAGGTTGCCATATCGTTGCTACTGGTCGTGACCGCGGCGCTGTTCCTGCGCAGTCTCCAGGCCAGCATGCATGTGGACCCTGGCTTCGGCAAGGCGCCGGCCGCCATGGTGTGGTTCACGATTCCCGCGGACAAGTTCGACTCCACGCGGCGGGTCGCGGTGCTCGACGAGATCGAGCGACGCAGCGCCGCGGTCCCAGGGGTTCGTTCGGTTGGCGTGACCGACAACATCCTTCTCAATCCGCTGAGCCAGCAAGGGAAGCGGATCAACGTCGCCGGCTTCACCCCACCGAAGGGACAGCTGGGCTTCGACATCGATTACGCTGCCGCGGACTCCGGCTTCTTCGACGCGGCCGGCGTGACCATTCTGCGCGGACGAAACTTCACCACGGCCGATGGTCCCAGCGCGCCCCGGGTCGCGATCATCAACGAAGTGCTCGCTCAGCGTTTCTGGCCGAACCAGGATGCAATCGGCCAGACCTTCCGCGCCGACACGACGACGTTTCGCGTGATCGGCGTCGCTCGGACGACGAAGGTGCGCTCGTTAGGCGAAGCGCCACGGCCTTTCATCTTCGGCGCCTACAAGCAGCAATTCTCGAACAATCCCATGCTCATCGCCCGCACAGACGGCAACGCCGAACGAACGGCGGTGCGACTCCTCGCCGTGCTGCGGGAGACCTCGCCGGATCTGCTCCTGCTGCAAACGAAGACGATGTCGAGCCATCTCGCGGCGATGGTGCTGCCGGCCCGACTCGGCGCGATCGCGTTCTCGCTCTTCGCCGGCCTCGCGCTGGCGCTGTCGGTGCTCGGTGTGTACGGCGTGGTCAGCTACGCCGTTGCGCGACGGACGCGAGAGGTGGGGATCCGGCTCGCGGTCGGGGCATCGCCGGCTGGAGTCGTCAGGCTCCTGATGCGCGAGGGGATGACACTCGTCGTCGTCGGCGCCGCGATCGGCATCGCGTTAGGTCTCGTGGCGACGCGACTGCTCGAGGCGCTCCTGTTCGGTGTGCGCGCCGGGGATCCGCTCACCTTCGTCGGTGCGCCGCTGCTGTTGCTTGCGGTCGGCGCGGTGGCCTCACTCTTACCAGCGCGACGCGCGAGCCGTATCGATCCCGCGCGAGTACTCAAGACGGAGTGAGGGGTGAGAAGGGGCTAGGGGGATACGGGCTAGAGATTCAGACCCTAGCCCCTATGCCCTAGACCCTAGCCCCTCAACGTATACGTGTCGACGACGATGCCGCTGGCGTAGGCAACGGATTTCTGCAGCGCAAGCGCCGTGCGCTGTGAGAAGATCCGCAATCCTTTCCCGATCGCCACGGGATTGATGAAGAGATTCAACTCGTCGATGAGCCGATTCTCAATGAGCGATGAGACGAACGTCGCGCCGCCGTAGACGACGAGGTCCTTGCCGGGTTGATTCTTCAGACGGTTGACCGCCTCGGCCAGCGGACCGTTCTCGACGCGCACATTCTTGCCGTCGATCTTCTTGGCGCTCTTGCTGAAGACCACCTTCGGCATGCCGACCATCTTCTTCGCGAACTCGTATTCCGGGCTGTCGGGCTTCACGTTCTCCCAGTATTTGACGAAACCCTCGGTCATCTTCCGGCCCATGAGGATCGTGTCGCTCGAGTCGGTGAGATGGGTGATGAACGCGAGGAGCTTGTCGTCCATGTCGAAGGTCATCCAGTCGAGTTGCCCTTCCGGTCCGGCGACGAAGCCGTCGACCGACAACTGCATCTGAAGCTTGAGCTTTTTCATGAGTCGCCTCGTGAATCCTGTTTATTAGGCGTCGAACGAGCAGGCCGGTTATCGACATGCGACAAGCGACTCTTTGAAAGCGTTCACCGAGGAAGCACCTGCACCTCGACCCCGCTTGCCGCATCACGTCCGACCCAGACGCGCTCGGTTGCTTTGATGAAATCGCTTGCCTTTGCCTCGTAGATGTTCGGGACGTAGCGCTGCGGGTTGCGATCGAACGCCGGGAACCAGCTGCTCTGCACCTGCACCATGATGCGATGTCCTTTCCTGAACGTGTGCAGGACGTCCTGGAGCCGGAACGCGAGGCTGGTCACCTGGTTCGGCGTGAAGGCTGTGGGCGTCGCGAAGGAGTTGCGGAAGCGGCCGCGCATGATCTCGCCGCGCACGAGCTGCTGGTAGCCGCCCAGGTGCACGCTCGTATCCGGCTGGTAGGGGCTGTCCGGCATGTCGGGCGGGTAGACGTCGATCAGCTTCACGACGAAGTCGGCGTCCGACCCGGTAGTGCTCACGTGAAGTCGCGCCGTGATCTCGCCACCTAACGTGACGTCGTCGCGCAACGTATCGCTCTGGAAGACGAGAACGTCCGGCCGCGACGTGAAGCAGCGCTGGTCGTCACTCATGTAATGATAGAGCGTCAGCCCCTCGATCGTGGGCTCGACGCATCGGCTCGGCACCGGCTTCATCGGATCGCTCGGGTACTCGAGCGAGACGTGGCTCCCGGGCGGCACCGTCGTCGTGAGTGACCCGTCGGCGTGGAAGTAGTACATGCGCCTCGTAGCGTTAGGCGCAGGCCATCGGCTGAACCGCTCCCACTCCTTTCGTCCCGTGTCGAACATGAGCGCCTCCGGGAGCGTGCTCGCGCCGCTGCCCTTGAGATACGCACCGAAGAAAGGCGCCTCGACGTCGCGCTGGAACTTCGTCTCGAGCGAATCGCCGAAGTAGATGTCGCCGTGCACGGTGTGGACGACGTTTCGCGCTCCCCAGCCGCCATGCCGGAACGGACCCATGACGATGCGTGCGTTGGCTGCGTTATCGTACTTGCGAAGTGTCTTATAGACCGTGAGCGGCCCGTACAGATCTTCCGCGTCGAACCAGCCACCGACGATGAGGAGCGCGTGCTTCACGCCACGCAGATCCGGCGGCACGGCACGCGTCTGCCAGAACGCGTCATAGTTTGGATGCGTGATGATGTCCCGCCAGAGCGTGTTGTTCCTGTAGAAGCGCTCGGTCGTATTCGACAACGGGCCTAACGAGAGCTGGTAGAAGTAGTCGTCGGGCGTGCCGCGGGCGGCGATCTTCTCGACCTCGGGTCCCCACCAGTTCTCGGTCGTCAACGAGGGACGTGGGATGCCGAAGATCGGATAGGCGTAGAAGTAGGCCTGCGTCAAAGCGCCGTTATGATGGAAGTCCTCGAAGAAGAAATCGGTCACCGGCGCCTGTGGCGAGGACGCGACAAGGGCCGGATGACGCGAGAGCGCGCCCATCGACGCATAGAAGCCGGGATAGCTGACTCCCCACTGGCCGACACGTCCATTGTTGACTCGGACGTTCTTGAGCAACCACTCAATGGTGTCGTATGTGTCCGACGCCTCATCGATGGCCTTCGGGTCGCGCGCCTTGATCGAGTCCGGAACGAATGGCCGCGCGTTGACGAACTCCCCTTCCGACATGTACCGGCCGCGAACGTCCTGATAGACGAAGATGTACTTCTCACGAAGCATGAAGCGATCGGGGCCCAGCATCGCCGGATAAGAGGTAGGCCCGTAGGGCGCCACCGAATAGCAGGTGCGCTGGATGACGATCGGGTACCGGTTCGCGTCCGATGCGTCGTTCGGGACGTAGGCGATCGTGAAGAGATGCACGCCGTCCCGCATCGGAATGCGAAACTCGTGCTTCGTGTAGTGCTGGCGGACGAACACCGAATCGGCGACGTTCGGCCCTTGCGCGAGCGCGCGGCTCGCGAGTGCAATGCACGCCGCCGAAAGAGTGAGTGTACGAATGGAAAGTTGCATTTGGCGAATGGAGATCACTGCCGACGCATCGAGATTCCCGAGTTGATCAGATCATCTCCTGGCATCTCAATTGCCTCTGAAATTACGCCTCTTCCCGACAGGATGAACGACCACTTCATCCGGTTGCTTCGGTTTTCACTCTCTAAAGCCCGCGCTTCGCTCCTCGTCGCGGCGAGCCTTGCTGTAGCCGTCGCGTTTCCAGCCGTTGGACAACGCCCCGAACCGCCGGACACCACGAAGACCGATTCGGTGAGCCGCCGCCCGGTGATCTTGCCGACGGTGCATACCGAGGAGACGCGCGTCGAACGAAAGCTATTCGACGCCAAGCCTAACGTGAGCGACCTCTCGATCAGCGCACGAGACCTGAGGAGCGCTCCCCGGTTCTTCGCCGAAGCCGACGTCCTTCGCTCGCTGCAGCTGATGCCCGGCGTCGAGGCGCGCAACGATTTCACCGCCGGGATGAATGTGCGCGGCGGCGAGGCCGATCAGAACCTCGTCCTCCTCGACGGCTATCCCGTCTACAACCCCTTTCACTTCGGGGGGCTCTTCGGAACGTTCATCGACCCGTCGGTCGGTCGCGTCGACATGCTCACGGGCGCGTTCCCCGCACAATTCGGCGGGCGGCTCTCCAGCGTGCTGAACGTGCGGTCGGCCGAGGACGACCGGCTGGGCATTCACGGGACCTCGGAAGTGTCGCTGATCGCGTCGACGCTCTCGTTAGGTGGCGCACTCGGTAACGGAAGGTGGTCGCTGGCGGGAAGGCGGACGTACGCCGATCAGGCGATCAATCTCGTGAAGAAGAACGCCTTTCCATACCACTTCTACGATCTCGAGGCGCACTTCGGCTATAAGCTGCCGGGCGGTCTCCGCCTTTCGGCCACCGGCTATGGCGGCGATGACCTGTTGCATCTCGATGCAACGAACGCCGGCGACCGGCAACGCGTGCTGTGGGGGAACCGCGTCGGTGGGGCGACGTTGTCGAAGGTGTTTGGAGCCGGTGCGTTAGGCGACAGCATCGTCGTCGAGCAGCGCGCGTCTCAGTCGAACTTCGACCTCGACGCGCAGATCTCGGGTGGCGGCCTGAGTCTCACGAGCACGGTGCGCGACCTTCGCGCGGCGGGCTCTCTCGACGCCTATTCGGCGAACCACGCCCACCGCATCGGCTACGAGATCGCCGGCCAGCAGCTCGGCTACTCGGTGAATTATCCAATCCCGCTCTTTCCGCCGGATTCGCTCGCTCAGCGTGTCCGATCGGTGAGCGGTTACGTCGACGAGCTCTGGCGCCTAACGCCATCGCTCATGATCGAGGGCGGACTCCGCTACGATCGCCTGCAGAATACCGGCGAAGGCGCCCTTCTGCCGCGTCTCTCGATCAAGTATTTCGTAAATCCGAACCTGGCTCTGACCGCCGCCGCAGGCGAGTACACGCAGTGGATTCGCTCGCTCGCACGCGAAGACATCCCCCTACGCCCCGTCGATTACTGGGTCGGCAGCGATTCACTATCGCCGATGTCGCGCGCTCGTCATTACGTGCTTGGGATGGAGCGCTGGGTGACGCCGTCGCGATCGGTCCGCGTCGAGGGATTCTACAAACGCTATAGCCGGCTCCTCGAACCGAACCCCTTCGATGATCCGCAGGTGCAGGGGGACGAGTTTCTGCCGGTGAAAGGCTGGTCCAGCGGGGCCGACGTGCTGCTCCGGCAATTCGAGTCGCCCGATCGGCGTCTCAGCGGTTGGCTCGCATATACGTATACGCTCAACAGCCGCACCGACGTGACGGGGTATCGATTCTTCCCGAGCCAGGATCGGCGGCACGACGTCAATCTCGTCGGCAGTTGGCGGCTCCCGCGGTACACGCTCGCCGCGCGCTTCAACCTGGCGACGGGGACGCCATACACGCGAATCCTCGGTGAGTTCGATCGCATCGTATACGACCCGCTCGGCGGTTCGTACGGAACGCGCACCGATCTGGATCTGCTATTTCTCACCGGTCCACGGAATGGCGAGAGACTACCACTTACTCAGCGGTTGGACGTGAGCATCACGCGCACTTTTGTGCCGGGACGCATTGCCGTTACTCCCTATCTCAGCGTCATGAACGCGTACGACGCGCACAACGTCTTCGGGTACGTGTTCGATTACTCGCAGGCACCGCCGACGCGAATCTCCCTGCCGCAACTGCCGATCTTTCCGACGTTCGGGCTTTCCGTGAGTTGGTGAGTGAATGCTTACGCATGGCAGAGAATTCGCTGTTCGCTTGGTCGGTGCTGCTGGTCTCGCGGGATCGATCGCCTGTCAGAGTCTCGAGGATCCGGCGCCGGCTACGATGCCGCAGCTCGTCGTCCAGTCCGTCATGAACACGCAAACCCTCAGGGAGATCGTCATTGTGACTCGGGCGCGGACCGGAGTCATCGCGACGGTGAGCGGCGGCATCGGCGACGACGAGCCAGTACTGGGCGCGAATGTCATGGTGATGGCGCCTAACGGGCGAACGATGATCGCGGCGAAGCACGATCCCGACTGCGACTGTGCGCCAGGCATGTATACTTTCTATCCGTCGCGCAACGGCGTCGACCTGAGCCAAGGTGGCACGTACACTTTGCACGTGCGCACTGCGTCGGGCGAGGAGGTTTCGGGAAGCACGACCATTCCGACAAATACGTCGCCGCTCCTCGCGGCCACACGACGCGTCTTCTTCCGTTCGCGAGACACCCTTCGCCTCAGCTGGCCGCGCATTCCGGGCGCGCGCAGCTACCAGGTGACGATCGGAGCCGCGACAAATACGTATCAAGTCTTTACCGATACCTCGATCACGATGGCTGGAACCGCATTGACTGTAGGAGGCGAAGACATCTTCCCGGTTGGGCCAGTCGACGCGCTCGTGAATGCGGTCGATGTAAACTACTACGAGTACTATCGAGCGCAGAGCGACCCTTTTGCGGGCGCCCCGCCCACGAATCTCGTCGGGGCGGTCGGCGTTTTCGGCTCGGTCGTGCCGATGCTTATCGCCGACCTGCTGGTGCGTTAGGCGTCACGTCCGCATGCTGCGTCGACAGGCGCTCGGGGCTATTTCGTCCAGATCACTATCGCGCCGCACAGCGGATCACCCTCGAACCGAAGAGGCCTCGGCTGCTCGGTCGAATAGACCTCGATGCCCTTGACGTTCGTCGGCGTGAACGGCGCTTCCGCCGGCGTGTTGGGAGTGAGATCGACCGCGGACCCCGTGTGCGGATTCCACAAGAATCCGTCGACGAAAATCGAGGGCTCGCAGTACGCTGGTGGAATCACCGCCGAGCGCATCGAGGCCTTGCCGCACTGCGAGTTGCGAGATCGCTCGGGGCCGCAGGCACCGATCGTCACGCCGCGTGCCTTCACGAGAAGATCAGCGATGTTCTCGCTCTGGTGAACTGCGAGCACCGAATCACCGAAGCAAGTCGCTGACTTTGTCTGACAGCGCTGCGCGAAGCCTGCCCATCGTCCCGCGTCGCGGTCGATGCGGTAGCGCTCCGTCGTGATGACCGGGGCGAGCGTCGCTACATGGTCCAGCAGTTCGGTGAGTGACACCGTGTCGTCCTGCGCTACGAGGATCGTTTTCGCTTCGTACCCGAGCTTCATGAGTTGAACGACTGCCGCGGTACCGCGATAAGAGAGAAAGCTGAGACGAACGGTTCCCGTTGCCGTCGTCAGCGCATACGTCCCGGTAAGTGCGTCCCGCACCTGCACGCCGGCGAGCGGTTCACCGCTCTGCGCGTCGAACACGCCGAGAATCGGTCCACTGACTGGGCGGCTCGTCGAGTCGCGGCCCTGAGCCAACGCCCCACGCGCGAGACTGATGGTGAGGATGATCACCGTTAGGGTGGCATGTCGCATGCGACTACGAGGTGGCGGCTTCGACATTACTCGGTCAGGCTGGATCACTCGTAAGGCATCTCGATGGTGATACCCGCGTCCCGCAAACATATGCCCAGCAACGCCATTACCGGAGCACACATGAATTATCTCATTCGTCAAGCTGGTGTCGCCACCATGGCCGCGATTCTGCTCGCGTCGGCCGCATGCCAATCGTTAAACAAGGAGGCGCAGGGCGGCGTGATCGGCGCCGCGGGCGGTGCGGTCGTCGGCGGTGTTGTCGGCCACGCCACCGGATCGACGGCGCGCGGCGCGATCATCGGTGCTGCAGTCGGCGGCGCGGCGGGAGCGATCATCGGCCATCAAATGGATCAGAAGGCGAAGGAGATCCAGCAGACGGTGGCGGGCGCTACAGTCACGCGGGTCGGCGAAGGCCTCGTCGTCACTTTCGAGAGCGGCCTCCTCTTCGACTTCGATTCCGATCAGCTGCGCGAGGCGTCGAAGTCGAATCTCGATAACCTCGCGAAGAGCTTGTCGCAGTTCGGGGACTCGAAGCTGCTGCTCGTGGGCCACACCGACGACAAGGGCACGGAGACATACAATCTGGATCTTTCACGCCGCCGCGCGGCCGCGGTCGGGAGCTATCTGAGCGCGCGCGGTGTGCCGAGCGCACGTATCGCGACGTCGGGTCGCGGCGAGGCGGAGCCAGTCGCGCCTAACGATAACGACGCGGACCGGCAGAAAAATCGGCGCGTCGAGGTGGCAATCAGCGCCGGTGACGAGATGAAGGCGCAGGCGAAAGCCCAGGCGGGTGCGAGCAACTGAACTCCCTTTGTCATCCCGACCGCAGCGCGGGATCTCTTGTTCGGGATCTCAGACCGTTTCTTGGTGCCGTCTGGGGGCGACCATCGAGGGCTTGATCACGGACAGGGCCGAACGAAGCCGGACACTGCCGGACTAAACCAAAAAAGCGTGAATGAATCTTGGAAAGGAATCGTCCACGCTCCTTTGATTTATCCGGCAGTGTCCGGCTCTGTCCGGCCATGTCCGTGTTAACCCGTTGATACGTGTTCTACGATGAGACTCCCCTGGCGACAGAAGAGTTGTGAAAACTGCAAAAAGGAAGGACGGTCAAGAGTGAAATCATGACCGTCCCGGGAAGGATGCCGGCAGGCTCGGGCTACTTGAGGTTCTGACGGAGGAACGCGAGGGTCCGCGGCCACGCGTCCTTCGTCGCCGCGAGGTTCGCCTGTTCCTCGGCCTCGTCGCGCTTCGGCGTCTTCGGATCATCTTGCGCGCGCAGGAAGCCGTGGATTGCACCCGGATAGTTGATGCCGACGTACGACTTGCCGAGCGCCTTCATCGCCGAATCGATCGCGGGCATCGCCGCGCCGATGCGCGCGTCTTTCGAGCCGCTGAGCAGCATGACGGGCTTGTTGATCCTGGCGAGTGAATCGCCGTTGGGCGCGGCGCCACTCATGTAAGGCGTCCCGTAAAAGGCAACGCCACCGACATAGCCGGTAGTGCCACCATTGACCGCGTGCGCCCAGACCGTGCTTCCACCCCAGCAGTATCCGATGACTGCGTACCGCGGCGCCGCCGAGGGCTGCGACATGGCATAACGAGCCGCCGCGGTGATGCCCATGTTGCGGTCGGTCGTATTGACGCTTGCGATCAGCTTCCGCGCCGAGTCGCCGGACAGCTCCTGAGTGCTCGGTCCGCCACGCGCGCGCGAGACGAGATCGGGCGCGATCGCGATGAATCCGTCGGCGGCCACCTGGTCGGCGACCCCGCGGACCCACGTCGCGAGACCGAAGATCTCGTGGACGACGACGACGACCGGCGTCTTCGCATTCGACGTCGACGGATAGACGATCCACGCCATGAGCGAGTCGGACGAGGCGGGTGCCCAGGCGATCTTGACCCACTCGCCATGGCGCGGGCTCGCCGCCAAACGGGCCGCGGCAGTGTTGTAGCTCGGCGGGAGCGCCGGATTGCCCTGATCGACGGCGGCCATCCCGTTAGGCACCGCCATGTCGGCGGGGCTCATGTGCCCCATGTGTTCGTCGGCGTTGGGGCGATGGCAGGCGGCGAGAGAGAGCGCAGCGAGAGAGCACGCAATGAGACCACGCGTTCGCATGAGGGACCTCGGGGTGGATTGTCGCACGTTGTCGCCGGATGGATCTTGGTGACCGAAATCTACCAATCCACACCAGCTCCAGAAGAGACTGGTATAGAGGAGTGCAGCCCGAGACCGACGGATGAACTGTATCGCTGCTCCGTCATTGGAAAACCTAACGAGTAGCGCAATGGCCATTGTCAAAGCTCCCCGCGCAAATACTGCTGCCGGCGAGACTCCGGGAGCCGCTCGATCGCGTAGCGGAGCATCGTGCGCGGCATGTTACGATAATGCTCACGAAGGAACTTCTCTTCTACCGCGCGATCACGCTTGCCGACCTCGCGCAGCATCCACCCGACAGCCTTGTGGATCAGATCATGGGAGTCTTTCACGAGGAGATTCGCGATGCGAAGCGCCGGACGGAACTCGTCCTGCTTGATCCAGTGGAACGTCGCCAGCATGGCGATCCGCCGCTGCCACAATGATTCCGAGCGCGCGAGCTCCTCGAGTGCGCGCACGTTCCGCGGATCGACGTGTGCGCCGACGATGTGCTGCGCGGAGCAGTCGACCAGGTCCCAGTTGTTGACGTGCTGACTGTGCGCGAGGTAGGCGCGGTAGATCGTGTCGCGCTCGGCGTCGGTGCCGCGCTTGAAGCGCTCGACCAGAAGCAGCAGCGCGAGGAGCCGTTGCTCGTGCCACGGTGACTCCAAGAGTCTGAGCGCCTGCTCATGCTGCAGCGTGCGGAATCGGCGCGCCAACGCTCGAAGCTGAGGAACACGAATACCGAGGAACCGGTCGCCTTCGCCGTACTGTCCGGGGGCCGTCTTGAAGAAACGCTGGAGGAATTCGGCGTCTCGCGAGTCGGCCAATTCGTGCAATGCGCGCTGGACCTCGGCGAGCGTGGGCATTGGCATTAAACCTTAACGATGCGGTCCTAAACTTATGATTCACCGCGGCGAACTGAGCTTCTTGACAGCGCGTCCGGAAATCGCCAAGTGTCATCCACCTTCCGTCGTCAACGTAGCGTCCCGAACTCCCGAGGTTCGCAATGCGGATCATGCTTCGCGTCGTAATCGGCTGCACCACGGCTCTCGTCATCGCTGGCTGTGCCAAGAGCGATCAGACCGCGAAGGACACGACGTCGGCTGCTGCCGCGACACCAGCACCAGCCGCCGCTCCGACGCCTGCCCCGGCGGCGACACTCTCACTGGCGGACGTCGCGGGCAAGTGGCAGATGCGATCGGCCCCCGAGACAGGGAAGGACACCGCGGCGACGACGTATGTGCTCACGGCGTCCGCCGACACGACGGGATGGATGATGACCTTCCCATCCGGCGTCAAAGTCCCGGTGCACGTGATGGTCTCCGGCGACAGCCTGATCGAGAAGACGGGCACCTTTGCCAGCCAGCGCCGGAAAGGCGTGAAGGTGACGACCGAAGGCTCGCTCAGACTGGAGAATGGAAAGCTCGTCGGAACGACGACCGCGCACTACGCGCATGCGGGTGCGGATTCGGTACTTCGCCTTCACACCGAAGGAACAAAGACGCCGTAGTTCTCAGCGCTCGGCCTGCCGGCGATGCCTGTCCGTCGCCGGCGGTGCCCGAACGGGCGCAGTGAGTATCGGGAGCGAAGTGGCCGCTTCGCGTGCCCTTCACTTCCGACGCCTACGCTTCTTGGCAGGTTGGTGTCGCGCTCGCGCGGTGTCGATTGCCCGCTGCGCCCACTGCTGCAGCGTCTCGGGCTCCTCGAGGACCTCTTCCGGAATTTGATAGTAGCTCATCACCGGTCCGTGTTCATCGAACGGCCGAAATGGCGCCATACCTAACGACTCGAACGCGGGTCGGGTTGTCTCGTCCGTCCTGAAGTAGAGCACATCATTCGCGATCAATGCGAAGAAGATCTTGCCGGCGTACAGGCCGACGCCGCCGAACATGGCGCGAGCACGCACGGGTGGGACCGCGCGATTCAGTTGCTCGAGCACGAATGTTCGATAGCTGTTCGTCACTGCCATGGAGAATCATACAGCGGGCGGAACGGGCTTCCTGGCAGTTCCCATCATAGAGCCCGCTATTCTTCATGACGTATTCACTGAGCAATTGCAAATCCCACGAATCCCGGAACGCCTCCTTCTCGTATCGCCTTGCCAGACCATCGGAGCGTCCGTCATGAGCACAGATGCGGTGGAAGCCCTCTCGTTCTTTTTCGGTGTTGCCGCCGTAGCGTGGGCCGCCGCATTCGCCTGGGCGAAATGGCTCAAGCATCGCTATGACGGTGAGAAACGATCAGTGCCCGCGCCCGCCGTCGACGCAGAACGCCTCGCTCGGCTCGAAACCGCGGTCGAAACACTCGCGGTGGAGTTGGAGCGGATCGGCGAGGCGCAGCGTTACACGGTGAAGGTCCTCGAGGAGCGTCTCCCGCGAGCTATCCCGGCGGGTCGGCAAGGCCAGGCGCCCGAAGGCGGCCGGATCGTCACACCGCACTAGCCGAGAGGCCTCCCTGGCGCAGCCTAAACCGTGAGATCGCCGAGCGCCGCGACGGGGACAGCATCTCGATCGCACCACCACGCCCCGTCACGATAGGTCAGCGCATGCGATGGATGCCGCGGGCACGGCGGCCAGCTCGAGTCGATGAGAACGTCGTTTAAATATTGCTGAACGTCGCTCACGAGCTTCTCGACGCGAGTCGCTATGCCGAGGCTTGCGACGTTCGCGCCTGTGTCGCGCACGATCGCCCGATGACGTGCGCCCACTGTGCGCGCGACGTCCTGCTCGAGGCGCGGGATCGCCTCGGCGAGACCGAACGACTCAGGCTTCTGGCTCACGAGTCTGCAAGTCATCCGGACGCAATTTCGTCCGGCGCCACTCGTAATGCGCGAGCAGGGCACGCTCGGCGTCGTCCCACTCGGCGTTGTAGAGATGGGCGTGCGACGCGGGGATCGTCGGCCATCCTTCGCGAAAGCCACCCGATTCGAGCAGCATGGTGTAGCGCTCCAGCGGTCCGTAGGCGTACATGAGATCGTGCCTATCCCAGACGATCGTGCCGCCCCCCGCGTCGCACAACACCCAGAGATCGTGTCGGGAATCCTGGCTGACGAAGTCGCCGAAACGGTTGAGAAAGGCCGATAGTTCGCCGCTCTCGAGCCACGGGCTCTCGTAACGCCCGAGCTCGGCGTCCGTGCGCGTCGTGTGGAGCACGTACAGCAGTTTGTGCGGTGGCCCGACACACGCTGCGAGTTGTTCGAAGAGATACCGCTGTCCGCCGCGCGGCCCGACGCGGAGTCGCTCCGGACCGCTCGTCTTCTCGCGCGCAAAAGTGTTCGCGTGATGGAACGTCTCCAGCTTTCCCGAGACGAAGTGTTGCAGCTTGTCCGTCACGTCATGAGTCCGTGTGTTACTCCGTCTTACTCTGCGTTAGTCCGAAGCGTTGCCAACACCTCGACCCAAGTCCGCGCGGTTGAGAGCGGTCCATCGGCGCGATCTGCGTCGGGCGCGGCGAACCAGATCGGACGCATCCCGGCCGCCTGCGCCCCCGCGACATCGGTATCGAGCCGATCGCCGACGAACCAGATATCCGACGCGCAGATGCCGAGCAGTCCCGCCGCCGTCTCGAAGAGCAGGGGGTTCGGCTTACGTACTGCGTAATCGGCAGACGCAACGACGACCTCGAGGTGATCGGCGAGGCCGTGCTTCGAGAGCTCGTGGCGAATCACCTCGCCGCGAAATGAGGAATTGCTCACGACCCCGAGCCGAACACCGGCGTCGTGAAGTGTGTCGAGTGCTTCGCGTGCTCCCGGCATCGGGTGCGTCGTGACCGAGGCGTCCCAGAAGGCCAGCTCGAGCTCGTCGAGCGAACGGGCAAAGCGAATGCCAAAGTAGTCGTAGATGAGCCGCGTGACCGCCGGCCACGGTGCCTCGATCTGAAACGCATCTCGGCGCGCACTGATCTCCTGGTTGATACGATGGACCCGCTCGATGATCGCGTCGACTGACACGTTAGGCGGTCGATATGCGACGTTCGTGAGCAGGATCTGCATGCCGGCCCTGGCGTCGAAGGCGGCCTCCTCGACGAGCGTGCCACCATAGTCGAGGAGCACAGCCTGCGGTGATGCACTCTTGCGATCCTTCATCGGCTTAGGCGAGCATCGTCGGCTCACCAGGTGCGAGCCATCGCAGCCGCTCGCGCAGTCCAGCCTCCGCGAAGGCGCGCTCGATCTCAGGACGCCCCTCGGAGAAGTGCGCCCACCCTTCGTAGTGCAGTGGAACGATGAGGGCTTGGGGCATTACGCGTGCGAGGAGCACGCCCTCGGCGCCGGTAAGGGTGAGATGCGCGGGGCCAACCTCGCGCACGCGCGCCGCGCCCATGAATGCGAAGACGACGCGGATGTCCGCCCGTCTGGCGATCTCCTCGACACCCTCGTACCACACCGTGTCGCCCGAGACGTAGACCGCGGGACCGCGCGCGTCGGATACGTCGGTGATGAGGAAACCTGTAACCGGGCCGCGGTCTCCTCCCGGCGGACCGTGTCGCGCCGGCGTCGCCGTCACGCGGAGTCGCGTGCCATTCGTCGACCCGAGGTCGATGCCTTGCCACGGCGACAATCCAAACGCGCCAGCGCCGAGTCGCTCGGCTCCTGCCGGCGGCACGAACACGCGTCGCGCCCGCGACAGCATCGCGCGGCCGGCCCGGTCGAGATTATCGAAGTGGTGGTCGTGGCTGAGGATAACGGCGTCGATCTGCTCCAGTGCGTCGGCGGCGAGCGCGGGACCAATCGTCTTGCGAAGTGTATAGACCGTCGTCTCATAGCTCGAACCCGCGGGATCGAAGGTTGGATCGGTGAGAAGGCGCAGCCCGCCAATCTCGATTAGCGCCGTGGGCCCGCCGACATAGGTTCCAGTGACGCGCATCCGTGAGATATCCTCCCTCGCTCTCCGTTTCGCGGATCGAATGCACACGTTGAATCCTATCGGGCGAGTCAGCTCGCCGCTGACGAGTCGTGCCGACGCGCCGAAGCAGGGCGACGAGGGTGCGCCGCATGCCTGGCTCGTGCTCGACGCGGAGTTCGCGGACGGTGCGCGCGATCTCCGCGTCGGCCAGGAGATCTTCGTTTTCACCTGGCTGCATCAGGCGAACCGCAGCGTCCTGCGCGTGCGTCCGCGATGCAATCCTCGCGCGCGGCTCTATGGTGTGTTTAGTACTCGCTCACCAGATCGGCCGAATCCGATCGGGTTGCATCGCGTGACCGTCCTCGAGGTCGATGGCGACGCACGCATCCGCGTCGACGCCATGGAAGCGATCGACGGAACGCCGATCGTGGACATCAAGCCCGTGCTGAAGCCTGGGCGCGAGCGCTAAAGTCCCCACGGGAGTCACGCATCTTCGGCGTACGCATACCCCTTTTCGGCCAGTCGCTTTCCCGACATCTCGTAACCCATCGCCGGCATATCGCTCACGCCCGTCGCGTCGATCCAGGTGTTATAGAACTGGAACAGTGCGCAAACCGTGATCGCGTCGTATAGCGCTTCGTCCGTCCAGCCTGCCTTACGAGCACACTCGAGATCCGCCGCGGTGATCGACGTCGAATCCTCGACGACCTTTGCGATCAAGGCGAATAGCGCGCGCTCCGCCTCCGAGATGGGCGCGGTGGTGTAATCTTCGAGTACCGCTGCGACGAGCGCCCGATCTCCCAACAACTCCGCCGCGACCGCGGCGTGAGAGCCAATTCAGAAAGGACAGTCGTTGCGACGCGATGTGAACGCCGCGATGAGCTCGCGCTGGCCCGGCGACAGCGGCGACGGCCCGCGCATCACACCGTGCGTGAACCGTGCGAGATGATCGGTGCGGTCCGTCTTGAAGGCGAAGAGATGCTGAATCTGCGGAATCGGAATTCCCGCGCCGCGGAGTCTCGCCATCATCTCGCCACGGCTTCCCGTTGCCGGAAAGGATTCGACCCCCGGCAGGAACATTGGATGCATGCGGTGCAACTCGTCAGGGATGCGTGACTTGCCAGATCTGCAACCGGCCGGACGGCTCTTCGATGGTTGCGACGTGCCCAAACCCTAGGCGCCGGGGCAGGGCTGCGCTAGGAGCATTGCGCTCGTCGCAGTGTATCGTGACGCGCGACATGCCCGGCAGCGACAGCGCGAGGTCGATTGCGGCGCGCGCGGCCTCGGTCGCGAAGCCCTGGCCCGTTACGTCGGCGCGCAGCCAGTAGCCGATCTCGATGTGATCGGCGCTGTCGAAGGGGACGCGACCCCACTGCGCTCGTGGGAAGAGGCTCACTTCACCGATGAGACAAGACTCGGTGGTGAAGAGCGCGTAGCGCCACTCACGGCCGTCGTCGAAGGCCGCCGCGTACGTCTCGAGACGCTTGGTGAGCACTCCGGGCTCCGCGGGCGTGGCAACGCGCGCGGGGATCCACGGCGCCAGATGTGCGTGGTTCGCCTCGAGGATTGGCCCCAGCTCGGGCGCATCCGTCGCACGCCAGCGCCTCAGCACCAGGCGCGGCGTGCGCAGCTGATCCGGTACAATCAATGCCTAACGACCGTCGTCCAAATGAGACTGCCCGCCGTCACGTCCCTTTGTTGGTGTCGGGACGCTTCGTCGTGATGATGATGACGCCATTCGCGCCGCGTACCCCGTACATCGCGGTCTCGGCCGGATTCTTCAAGACCTTGATCGTATCGATGTCGTACGGATTGACGCCGTTGAGGGCGCCGCCCGGGCCAGGCGTCACCGGAACGCCGTCGATCACGAAGAGCGGCTCGCTCCCGCTGTAGAACGACGGGACGCCGCGAATGCGGATGGCGATGCTGCCGTCCGACACCCGCTGGACGATGATTCCCGGCACCTTCGCCTCGAGAATCTGCTCGATTGGTTGGCCGGCGCTGTGCGAGATGTCGTCAGCCGTCACCATCGGCTGCTGTGCTGTCTGCGCTTGGCTCGTGTGCCCAGAGGCGCAACCGATCGCCAGCCCAACGAGAACGAACAGGGCCAGCGTCATGCGTGATGTCGCGGAAGTCATGGGCGTTTGCCCTCCTTACCGCACGTCCAAATAGAAAAGCACGCGCCGGACCGAGTGTCCGGCGCTGCTGTCGAACAAATAGCTCGTTGGGCGCCAGGGGCAAGCCTCGATTCGGTCACGACGCCAAATATCAACCCTTGCGTCCTTTGCGCGCCGAGCGGCGCGTTGGCGCCGCCGCCTTTGGTTTGTCCGGCTTCGTCAACTCGCGAGGCGACTGGCTCGCCCAGGCGTCCGCAAGGAGAACTTTCAAATCAGCCACGGTGACAGCGTCGAGCCGCACGAGGACGGCGGGAAATCCGCTGTAGTGCGGCTCGGTGAAGAACTTCTTCGAGTCGGTGGCGAGGATGAGATCCCGCTGGCTGAGGTTGAGGGTTCGGATTGCCATCACGCCGTCATTGGGGACACGCGGCTTCTTCGGATTCACCCGTTCCTTCCAGACCCAGGCGAATCCCTTGAGCTTGCCTTTGTTCCACACCGAGAACGCAAAATCGTCCTTGGCTTCCTCGGTCTCCGGGAAGGAGAGCGCGATACGCCGGACGTCAGCCTGCGTCGCCATGGCTGCCTAACGTTTTTGGCAATGGTTTCACGATCTCCAAGCTCCAGTCCTAGTCACTCGTCCAGTAGTCACCATAGCGCGTGACCAATCCCACCTCGTCCAACTCGAGCACCGCTCGAAATTGTCCGCCGGAGCTTTCGTATAGATACTGGTGCTCCGCCTGGCGCGTGTAAACCTGCTCGAGCGACACGAATTCCATTTCAGGAAAGCGCAGCCATGCGGCGCGCACTGCTGCCGCACCGCCGACTTGAAGCGTTAGGCGCCGAATCGGGAGCGTGTTCGTCGCCGGCGTGAAACCCAGATCGACGTCGACGGCGCCGGCAACCTGCGGCTGCTCGACGCCGTCGCGCGTCCAGCGTCCAGTAGGAACGTCGTGCGCAATCGCGGTCCGCACCGGCTGGCGTCCGATCGTGCCCGAGACGTCGGCGCGGAGCGTGCACCACGCGTGATCGCACTGAACCACATACTCCAGACGATATTCCCGCGCGTCGTCGAGACGCCCCTCGACGACACCGCCGAGCGACCAGCCTTGGCCCCTCGGCGCGAGGCGCGCCGTCTCGAGCGCGGGATGGTCGAGACGGCGCCAGCGAATGATCCGATCGCTCGTCAGGTCCGTAATACGTTCTGGATACGGTGGATCATATCCGTCAACTGCTGCGCCGCCTCGGGTGACATGCGACCCGAGATCACCGCCGCACCGATCTTGTTGATCAACGCGCCGAGCTCGTTGAACGCAGGCGTCATGTCGCCGCGCTGGATCTGCTTCGCGGCAGCGTCGATCGATGCGAAGAGTGGTTGCGGTTGAGCGATCGCGCCACTCTCGGCGAGGAGTTGCACCTGTGTCGACATTTCCTTCGTCGCCGCGAACGGAGTCATGACGCTCACCGTCGACGACGACGAGCCGCCCGCACCTCCATCGTCGGAGACGGTTACCGTGACGCGGAACGTGCCTGCGCTCCCATAGACGTGCGACAGTGTGAAGCTCTTCCCGGCAAGCGTCAACGGTTGCGGCCCACTGCCGTCGCCGTAGTCGACGGTCCCCGTCCATGAATCGGTGCCCGGATCGGCGAAGCCGGCGCTCGCTGAATAGGTCTCGCCAGCGATGAGGCTCGCTCCGGCGGGCGCGGTCACCACGGGTGCTACGTCATCCACCATTAGCGTTTGCGAAACCGTGCTCGGCCAACCGATCGCATCGGTCACCGTCAGCGTCGCCGCGTAGGGTCCGAAATGCGCGAAGGTGTGCGACGTCGTGCGTCCAGTCGCCGTCGCGCCGTCGCTGAACTGCCACGAGTATGTCAGCGCGTTGGAGATGCCCGACTGGCTGAGGTCCGCGTCACTCGAGGATGAAGCGTCGAAGGTTACGGGACTACCTTCCCGGGCATTCCCGGTGACAGCGTATTGCGCAATTGGCGCGCGATCCCCGACCTCGAGTGCGTCCCGATAGACGGATTGGAGCAGCGAGAAGAAGTTGTAACCAGTCCCTTGCTCGATTTTCGCGACGGTCGTCAGGTACTTGGACCAGGGATCGTTCCGAACGCCAGCCACGTTAGGCATGTTGACGGCGAGAATCGTGATGCCGGCGAGGTCGCTCCATCCCTGTACATTCGCGCGCGCGAACGGATTACCCGCGTTCCGCGGCCCGATGAGCGCGATCTTCCAGGTGCTGTCCGGAATCGCGACCTTCCCTTCGTTCTTGAGGAAGGTGAGGGCATGCGACTGGCTGTACAGCGGGCCGGTGATGATGTACACCGCGCGGCCGCTGCGATTCGCCGAATCGGCGAGCGCGTTCTCGAATTGCGCCCAGACGCCTTGATTCAGATCCGCCTGCTGAGGGACGACGTTTGTCAGATAAAAAGTCGACGCATTGTCGACGTTACCTGCCGTACGATCGGCCGAGCGCGTCATATGGCCGCGGTCGTAACCGCCGTTGGTGTAATCGGCGGTGAGTATTTGCTTATCGGCTGGGAGTGTCGGATCGGCGGTGAAGCAGTTGCAGCGATCCTGGCCGGCGACCATCTGCCGTGAGTCGAGCTCGTATGACACCCAATTCGGCGTCCCGTGCGACTCGTTGTACGACAAAGTGTACTGCGTGCGGCGAATGAGCAGGTCGTTCGGGTTCGACGATGTTGCCGGCGTCGGATCGCCGAATTCGTCGTTGACGGCGTAGATCGATGCAGGCGCCGCGGCCGGCGTCTCGATCGCAACCGGATGCGAGACGAAGCTGTAGGTTGGTCCGCCCCCAACGGGTGTCGCGGTGACCTTGAAGCCCGGACGCGACGTGCCGTCACTTGGCGGGGCGACGCCGGCGATGATGCCGGTGTTCTCCACCGTGGCGATCGTCGCCATTGTCGGGTCGACCGCCTCGAACGTGAAGGTCGCCGGGATAACCGTGCCGCCATCGGCGGTTCGCGCGGTCGCGAAGAGCTGCGTCTGGAATCCAGGCGGGAAGCTCGTCGAGGAACTACTCACGTCGATCCAATTGATCGTCGGCGTGGTGATGGCGATCGTCAGCGTGCCCTTCGCGGTGATGTTGTCGTCGGTCGCGGTCGCCGTGATCGTGACTGGCGTTGCGCTCGCTGCGACAGCGGTGACTTTGCCAGTTGCGTCGACCGTCGCGACACTCACGTCGCTCGTTGTCCAGGTGATCGTCGCCGTGGTGACGGTTTGATTATTCGCGTCCTGCGCGGTCGCAGCGAGCTGCGCCGAGCTCCCGGCGGTGAGGTTCGTTGGTCCGGCGACAACCACATGATCGAGCGGGCCTAACGGCAGCGCGCCGGCGCAGACGTGGACGGGGCTCGCGCTGTTGCGCGGTGCTGGAGCGCCCGTCGAGAAATCAGCCGATGGATCGCCGGTGTACGCACAGCCGGTCGGCGGCGTGTTCGCCACCGGATCCTTGCGGAAGGCAGCGGTGGTGTTGCTCAACGTCGCGGTAAAGGGGCGGCAGTTGGTCCCTGTACCGTAGCTCACGAGGTCGACGACGCTGTGATTGGAGGTGTCCGGACATGCACCGATCGCGGTGGTCGTTTGCGCAACCAGTACCTTACCCGAGCCGGCAGCCATCGCGATGCTGCCGGTGGCGTTCGGTGTCGGTAGGGAGACGGTTCCACCGGTGCCCGCCGCCTCCTGCACGAGGTAGTAACTGCCGGGAGTAATCGAACCGCTGAGTGCGGTCGTTTGCGTGAACGATCCAGCCGCCGACGCGTACTGCACGCTCCAGCCGGCGAGCGAAACGTTCTGGCTGCCAGGATTGAACAGCTCGATGAAATCGTTCTTGAGCGTCGCGCCCGAATTTCCGCCGCCGCCGTAAATCTGACTGATCACGATCGTGGGCGTCCTTACCGTCACGTCCGCGTTGAAGCCTTGCGGCGTGATAGCCGATCTCACGGCAGTCGGCGAGTCCTTGCAGGAGAGAATGCTCGCTCCAAACAACAGCAGGAGCGCAGGGCGTGCGGCGGGGAATCGCATGCGATGAGGGGTGCAATGAATTGAATTGGGAGCGGACGGCGTAAGGTGCTAACCTCGACGCCTTCGCGCGTCACGATCGTGTCTCGGAAGGAACACGGCCGAGACCGAAGCCGTGGAAACTGGGGGTGACGCGCGAATTCGCAATAGCTGAAATTGCGGTCCTGTCAAAACGCCCTAACCAGCGACCGCGGCTGCGCCTCTATGCCGCTTGCCTTGACATCGCAGTCGTGGGCAGGGTGACGTGGAACGTCGTCGTCTGGCCGGGTGTGCTCTCGGCCCAGATGCGGCCACCGTGCGCGCGAATGACGCCCTTCGCGATGTAGAGACCCAATCCCAATCCCAAGACGCCAGAGCCGCGACTTGTCTTGGAGCGAGCAAAACGATTGAAGATGCGCGTCAGGTCGGCTGATTCGATACCGTGACCATAGTTGGTCACCGCGATCTCACACTCGCCGTCTCGACGCTTCTCCTCGACGATGATCTCGCGGTTCTTGTCGCCGTACTTGATTGCGTTGGAGAGGAGGTTGCCGAGCACCTGGCCGACGCGCATCGGATCAACGAACACGTTAACGAGCGCCTGTTCTTCGACCACCTTGATGCGCCGTTCACCGATGAGGTGTGCGACACGTTTCAAAGTGTCCGAAACGAGAATTCGTGGATCAACCGATTTCCGTTCCAGCTTCAGCTGATCTGCCTCGAGGAGCGAGATGTCGAGCAGGTCATTCACCATGCGAGCTAGCGTCTTCGCGGCTGATTGAATCCGTTGGGTGAAATCGCGCTCCTTGTCCGCCAGCTTGTCGTCGTGAAGCGTCGGCAGGAAGTCGGCCGCCATCGCAATGAAGCCGATCGGCTGGCGGAGGTCATGCGCGATGATCGACGTCCACTCGTCGCGCATGCGCTGGAGCTCCTTTATGCGAGAGATGTCCTGAACGGTTCCGCGAATGCCGGTGAGACGTCCGGTGGAGTCACGAACGCCCTCGCCGCGTGCCGCCACCCAGCCTGTCGAGCCATCGGGTCGTGGAAACTCGAGCTCGATCTCGAATGGATCTCCACCGTCGACGAGCTTGCCGATCGCTGTGCGTAACTGCTCGGAGCTTTCTGGCGTGAAGACCGATGAGCCGTATCGGAACGGCATCGCCACAGGAGACGAGGGATCTCGGCCGAATATCCGATAGAGCTCGTCCGACCACTGCACCTTGTCGGCCAGGTCCCAGCTCCAGCTTCCAATGTGTGCGAGACGCTGCGCCTCGCGCAGGTCGGTCGCCGTCTGTGTCATCGCCTCCTCGTCACGCTTTCGATCGGTGATGTCGACCCAGATCGCGCAGATCGCAAAGAGGCGTTCGGTAACAAGGGGAAATTTGCTCACGAGAAAGACGTGCAAGCCGTCTCGCAGCTGGAGGGCCTCCTCCGTGCTGAGCGGAGTCGCGGTCTCGGCGACGATTCGATCGTCTGCGCGAAAGTGTTCGGCGACGGCTTCGCCGAACAGGTCGACGTCGCGCTTTCCCTGCACTTCGTTCACCGGAATTCCAAGCAGCTCTTCGACGCGGCGATTGGCGATGATGTAACGCCCAGTGAGGTCCTTGATGACGATCGCATTAGGCGAATGGTCCAGAATCGCCTGCAGGAAGCGCTGGCTTCTCGCGAGCTCGTCGCGAGCGCGTTTCATTTCGGAGATGTCGCGTGTAATCGTACCGATACCGAGCACCCGCTTCGTTAGGGTGTCGTTGATCAGGAACGCTGTCACCGAGACGGGGATGGCCTGGTTGGTCTGCCAATGTCGCAAACTTGCCTCGCCCTGCCATCGTCCCTTGGCCAGAGTCTCCCTGATGATCACGCTCGTTACGAAGTCATGAAGCTCGGGCGGATAATACTCCGATATCGGCATCGTGCTCACGGGGAAGTCCTGGGCAATACCAACCATGCGGCGCCCTGCGGGGTTGATGTAGACCGGCGTGCCGCTCGTGTCCGCGACACCGATGAAGTCCGAGGAATTCTCAATGAGCGAAGTAAAAACGTGTCGCTCGTCGATCACCTCCTGCAGTTGATTCGTCGCTTTGTTCGCGGCGAGCAGCGCGTCGCGAACGCCGTGATTCGTGTGTCGGAGTCGTCGGTGAAGTGTGCTGACCATGATCCCCATGAGGATGAAAATCGCCTCGGCGACGTATTGTCTGGGGTCAGTCTTTACGAAAGTGTGGAGAGGAGGGATGAGGAGCCACCAGAGCAACACGCTGGAGATCAGCGTTGCGCTAATACCGCTCGCGTACCCTCCGATCCAGGAGCTCAGGAAAACAGCAGGGTAGAAAAGCGACCAGCGGGCCGAAGTAATCCAGAGCAGCTCCTGTGCGATGAAGGCGGCGAGTGGCGGCAGCATTGCCGCCAGCACCGCTCGAAGCGACGATCCGCGATTGCGCCCCTCGTCACTCGCCGTCGCCGCCGTCACTGCTTCGTTAGAACCGACGCGATCCATGCCGTCGTCCTCCACTGAGTACTACGCCGCCTTGGCTGCAGCCACGGTTGGCAGGGTCATGTGGAAAGTGGTCGTCTTGCCAGGTGTGCTATCCGCCCACATCCGGCCGCCGTGCGCCCTGATGACGCCGTTCGCGATGTAAAGGCCCAGTCCGAGGCCTCGCACACCCGGGCTGGGCCCGGCTTTCGAGCGCGCGAAGCGGCCGAAGATCCGCGGTATGTCCTGCGGATCGATCCCCTTCCCGTGATTCGTCACCGCGACCTCGACGTGACCGTCCTGCCGGCACAACTGGACGAGAATCTCGCTGCCCTTGTCGCCGTATTTGACCGCGTTCGAAACGACGTTGCCCAGAACCTGGCCGATCCGCATCGGATCGACGTACACCGGAAGCAACCTTCCTTCATCACGCACCTTGATCCGAGTGTCTCGCGTTAGGTGCGACAGCCGACCGATGGTCTCTCGCACGAGCGTGCGCGGATCGATCCAATCGCGCTCGAGCTTGAGTCGATCCGCCTCGAGCAGCGACATATCGAGCAGATCGTCGACCATACGTGAGAGATTGTGCGCGGCCGACTGAATACGATTGGCCATATCCTTCTCGCGATCGGTGACCACGCCGGCATGCAACGTTGGAAGAAATTCCGACGCCATCTCGATGAAGCCAATTGGCTGCCGCAGGTCGTGCGCGATCACCGACGTCCACTCTTCGCGCATCCGCTGCAGATCCTTGAGCGTCGTTATGTCTTCGACCGTGCCGCTGATCGCGACGATCTTTCCGTGCTCGTCGCGCACGTTCTCGCCGCGCGCAGCGACCCAGCCTGTCGATCCGTCGGGCCGGATGAACTCGAGCTCCATTTCATACGGCGCGCTTCCCGCGACCAGCTTCTCGACGGCGGCACCCAGTCGTTCGGTGCTCTCGGGAGTGAAGATCTGCGCCCCTGGCGTGAACGGAATTGGGAGCGGCACCTTTGGATCTCGGCCGAAGATGCGATAGGTCTCCTCGGACCACACCATCGCGTCGTGAAGGTCCCAACTCCAGCTGCCGACGTGCGCGAGGCGCTGCGCCTCTCGCAAGTCGCGCGCGGTCTGACGGAGCGCTTCCTCGACGCGCTTGTGCTCCGTGATGTCTGTCCAGATGGCGCAGATCGCGAAGGCGCGGCGTTGATCGTCGAGCAGCGGGAACTTGTTGACGAGAAAAACGCGAGCGCCATTCTTGACCTCCGCTCGCTCCTCGGTGGCGAGTGGCGTGCCGGTGTCGAGCACGATCTTGTCGTTGGCACGGAACCGCTCGGCCAGGACACGAGGGAAGAGATCGAAGTCCGTCTTCCCATTCGCCGCCGCCGCGGCAATTCCCGTGAGGATCTCGAGTCCGTTGTTCATCAGCCGATAACGGCCGTCGAGTCCCTTGATGATGATGCCGTTGGGCGAATGGTCGAGAATCGCCTGGAGAAAGCGTTGGCTTTCGGCGAGGTCTTGCAATGCTTTCGTTAGGCGTTGATTCGCCGCCTCCAGCTCGTCGCGGCTGCGTTTGACCGCCGAAATGTCCCGAGTCACCGTGCCGATGCCGCGCACCGCTTTCGTGTCCGGATCGCGCATCTGAAAGGCATGAATCGAGACGGGAATCGATTGTTGCGTTTGCCAGTTGCGAATGCTCGTCTCTCCCTGCCACTGCCCCTTTTCGAGCGTCTCCTTCACGATCACGTCACTCGCGAAATCGCGCAGATCGGGTGGAAAGTACTCGGGTATTCGCGTCATCCGAACCGGAAACGTGGCGTCGAGACCGATCATGCGGCGGCCGCCGGGATTGATGTAGTTAGGCACCCCATGATCGTCCGCAAATCCGATGAAGTCCGGGGTGTTCTCGATGAGCGTCATCAGCATGCGCCGCTCGTCGACGAGCTTCTGCAGCCGTTCGGTCAGCTTGCGCGACGCAATCAGAGCCATCGCGACGTCGCTTGTCAGACGCCGCAGGCGTCGGTGTAGCTCGCTCACGACGTAGCCGAGAACGATGAAGATGAGCGCGGTGAGGTAGAAGCGAGGATCCCGCTTGAATAGGGTGTGCTCGGGCGGCATGAAGTACCACCAGAGCAACGCCGTCGAGAGAAGCGTTGCGCCAATGCCACTGCGGAATCCCCCGAGCCACGAGGCGAGGAAGACCGCCGGATAGAACAACGACCATCGGACGGCTGGCAGCCAGTAGAACGACTGAATGAGGAACGCGGCCATGGGCGGAAGCGTCGCGGCGAGCAACGACCTCGGCCACGACGCGCGATGGTTGGCCGCCTCCTCGACGCGCGCAACCTCGACAGTTTGTTCCTCGGCTTCGATCGGTTCCATGCGCCTCACGTCCGCCGAACTTCTGATGATCTCAGAGTGCGCCGATCAAAAGCTCAATGACAATCAGACTTTCGGCCGACCCGCGGGAACACTCGACGCCGCGTTAGGGACAGCTTTGGACGTTGGAGACGTCGACGAAGTGCACGTCGGCATCGATTCGCGGAATCCATGCGTCCGCGTCGCGAAGTCCAGCCGCTCGGATCACCCCTCCCCAGCCAAACCCGTAAGGCTGACGCCGCCGTCACTCTGAGCGGACCGAGGTACGCGCGCTTCGCTGGCGAGCCGCCGATAAACCAGCACGTGGCAGCAAAGCGCGGCGAGCACCATGACGGAGGGACGTATATCGTATCATCGCGGGACTATCGCACGGGTCACACGCGCAGTGTGTACGCGGCGGAGTTGGCGCAACTCGATACGGAGTACGCTCGGACGCTCAATGACGTCGAGGCTGGTAGCTCGACGACGGCCACTCTGCCGTCAGCGTTAGGCCACGCCGCGCCGAAGTGCGTAGCGGCCCTTGGGGAGAAGTGCAGCCGATTTCGGTCGGCGACGCAGCAAGTACGCCCATGCGGCTCGGCGCTTACCGCTAGAGAGCCTCACGTACACGCGTCGTCGCACATACTCGGCTCCCTCATACTCATCGAGGGCGTCGAGCAACTTCGCCGACGCGTCATTCGGCAGCTCGTACAGCTCACCGGCGACTCGGCTTCGACTGTGCGACGGTCGGACGAGCCCTGGATATTCGCCAAGATCGTATAAGACACCACTGATGGAAGCGCTCGTGACGAAACGCGCGCCGTGCAACAGCGGATGCTGTCGTCGCGGAGCGCGGCGCTTCAACGTGCCGTAGACGAACAACGTGGTCGGCCTCACGATCCTAACCGGAAATGTTTGGTCTCGAGGAGCGCGGCGAGCCGCTCGAATCCCTGTGGTCTGAGGGCCGTAGCGACAAACTCGTGCTGCTTGATCAGTCGCAGATCATAGTCGAACAACCCAATAATCTCTTCGTCGGAAATCTGACCGAGCAAGCGCAGACCTGCCAGCAACTCGAAGAAATTCAGGTAGCGATAAAGCTCGTCGGCCAGCGGGTGGTGTGCTCCCGCCGCAATGGCATTGGCCAGGTCCGAGTACTGGGGCTCCGAGTGATAGTCGAGGACGCGGCGGACCTCTTTGTATCGATCGCTCTCGAAGAATTTCTCATGCAGCGACGCGAGCCACTCCGCGCGCCTGGTCTTCACCGATCGGCGATAATTCACGAGTCCAACCGCCAACCCTAACAGAGCAACGATGCCGCCTAGTGCTTTGAGCCACTCCAGCAACTCGCCTGAACTCATGATGCCAAATCTCTAATCAACGAAACAGCAAGGGCACGAACGTATTGAGATACGCCCGCCAGTTCGGCCACGTGTGCCCGCCCTCGCTCGGCGTGAAGCTGTACTTGATGTGGTGCGCGTCGAACAGCGCCAGCGTCGCTTTCGTGAACGGCAAGATGAAATCCTGCGTCCCCGTCGACAGCCAGAGCACTTTGATCTTGTCGTTGATTTTCGGATCCTCGAACAGACCGGCGTTCTGTCGGGCGAAGAGCGCGGTGGCGCTGTCGGCGGCAGCCGGACCCATGTTGAAGGCGCCGAGGAGTCCCGAGCTGAACACGCCGAGGTACGCAAACTTGTCGAGGTTGGGCAAGCCGATTCGCAAAGTGTGATCGCCGCCCATCGAGAGACCAGCGATCGCGCGGTTCGTGCGGCCCGGCAGCACACGGTAGTGCTGCTCGACGTACGGCATGATGTCTTTCAGGAAGTCGTCGATGAACGGATCGCGCGACCCCGGCGGACCGAAGAGACCTCCCGGCCGCGGCGTGTGGCCGGCCGGCATGACGACGATCATCGGCTTCGCCTTTCCCGCCGCGATGAGATTATCGAGTATGAAATTCGCGCGACCGACCGCCGGCCACGCCTCATCGTTGTCGCCCGCGCCGTGGAGCAGGTAGAAGACGGGATAGCGCGTCGAGTTCTTCTCGTAGCCGGGTGGCGTGTAGACGTGCATTCGCCGCGCCACCCCGAGGGAAGCCGATTGATACCATACTTCGGCGACGTCGCCGTGCGGCACGTCGCGATCGGCGAAGAACTCGACGTCCGGGCCGGGAACGTGGAGCAGGCTCCTGACCGTCGTCATGTTCACGCGCGGATGGTTGTTGCGCGGATCGGCGACGGTGACGCTGTCGACGTCGTACCAGTAGATGTAGAGATCGGGCGCAAGCGTCGTCGTGTATGTCCAGACGCCGTGCTCGCTCTTCTGCATCGGCTTGTTCTCGAACGCCGCCGGTCCCTCGCTACGAATCGTCACGGCGTTCGCCTTCTGGGCATAGAGCTGGAACGTCACGCTTCCATTCGCACCGACGACGGGCGAGTGGAGTGTGTCGTTCGGTGTGCGTGGCCCTGGCTGCGCCTGTAACGCAAACGGAATGAGCAGCAAGGCACAGCAGACCCCGCGCGCGTTCGTCATACTGTCGGTGCCCAACCGGGCTCGTACGTGCGGTCCCACTTCGCCGCAGCCTCTGGATCGCCGACGATGCGTCCAGTCTTCGCATCGAGACGCAGCTTGTGCTCCGTCTGGTGCGCGATCGTGCCGACGTGACAGAGCAGCCCGGTCTTCGCGCCATCCTCGATCGGTGCGTTGAGCTTCACGCCCATGCGCACGGAGTCCAGGAAGTTCTGCATGTGCAAATACGTCAACGGATCGTCGCCGAGCGTATCGAGACCGTCTGTCGCCTGGCCGATGGTCGATCGCCTAACGACCTTGCTCTTCAGGTCGCGAATCTCGTAGCCGTCGCGGTCGACGATGACGCTGCCGCCGGTGCCAAGGATGGTCGTGCCGCGGTCGCGATCGTACAGACGGAGCCCGTTGCAGCTCTGGCCATACCAGGCGATCACCTTGCCGCCGTTGTCGCCGAACTCGTACGTCACTTCCTGTGTGTCCGGGAACTCCCAGTCATCCTGGAAGTGAAAGCGCCTGCCCACGGACGACACGGTCGTTGGATAATCGACGCCGAGGAACCAGCGTGCGACGTCGAGCTCGTGCGTCCCGTTGTTACAGATCTCGCCCGTGCCCCAGTTCGTGAACCAGTGCCAGTTGTAGTGGACGAGGTTGTCGCGATACGGCCTACGGGGTGCGGGACCTTGCCAGAGCTCGTAGTCGAGATTTGAAGGCACTGGCGTGAGCTTCCCTTTGCCGATCGAGCCGCGCGTGTTCGCATACCAGGCGCGCGCGAGGTACGGCGTTCCGATCTCGCCACGCTTGATGTGATCGAGCGCCTCGAAGAAGTGCGGACCCGAGCGGGCCTGCGTGCCTAACTGGATCTTGCGATCATACTTCCGAGCCGCCTCGATGAGCAGCTCGTCTTCGCGCGGATTATGTCCGCTCGGTTTTTCGACGTAGACGTGCTTGCCGGCGTGGAGGCCGAGCAACGTCATCGGCGTGTGCCAGTGATCGGGCGCGGCGATGCTGATCGCGTCGACGCTCTTGTCGTCGAGGATGCGGCGAAAGTCGCGCTCGGCCTTCGGCGTGCGCGATTGCGACTTGGCCGCGGTCATTCCTTTCTGAATGACGTTGGCGTCGACGTCGCAGATGTAGGCGACTTCCGAGTTGCGCAGCTTGGAATAGTTCTGCGCGTGAACGATGCCGCGTCCGTTGACGCCGATCACAGCGACGCGCACTGTCTCGTTAGGTGACCAGCTCACGCCGCGCGAGCCCGCGAGAATACCCAATCCGGCCACGGTGGTTTGCTTGACGAAGTCACGTCGGTCGATGTCGGACATGGCGTCTCCCGTGCTAGGGGCTAGGGGCTAGGGGCTAGGGGCTAGGAGCTAGTTCATCGGTCTAACACCTAACACCTAGCCCCTCGCCCCTAGCCCCTAGCCCCTCACTTAAGTACACGAATCTTGATGTCCCGAAACCATACCACGTCGTCGTGGTCCTGAAGGACGATCTGGCCCTTCCGCCGCACCGGGAACCACGAAGGGTACTTGGCGTACTTGCTCTTCGCGAACGCCGAGTCGAACGCGGGCGTCCCAAGATCGAAGCTGACGATCCGGGCACCGTTGAGCCAATGCTCACCATGATTCCCGCGGAAGACGAGCCGTGAGCGATTCCACTCGCCGGCGGGCTTGCCGCGCTTGAATTCGTTAGGCGCGATCATGTCGTAGAGCGCGCCGGTGCGGTGCGTCGGAAGCTTGTTGTCTTCGTTGAGGGAGTCGTCGATCATCTGATATTCCCACCCCTTTGCGGCGTGCGGCGGATCGAATGTCGTCGAGAGATGCTCGTCGACGTTGTATTTGAGGCCGCTGTTGCCCGCCTTCGAAATCTTCCACTCCCACGTCAGCTCGAAATCCTGATACGAATCATCGGAGATGAGATCGAAGCCGACGAGTGGCTGGCCGTCCGCTTGCACCGCGCCTTTGCGCTTCTCGAGGTGCTTGATCGCGCCGTCCTCGACGGTCCACAAGCCGGACGGAATGTGCGAGAAGCCTAGCGCATGCCAAGCATTCAACGTGTGTCCATCGAAGAGCGACTGCCAGCCGCCATCTTTGCTCGATTGCGCCGCGGCGGACGCGGCGACAATCACGCAGAGTGTGCTGGCATAGATGAATGTTCGCATACGTGAGCTTGCAACACGCCGAACGGGAATGCTAGGGTGACGAGGTGCACAGTCCGTCGCCATCGCGAGCCCGAGCACAATGTAAAATCTTGCGCGCCACGATCGACTTCCGGGAAAATGTCGGCAATCGCGCATCAGCCTTGCATCACTCCAACCGTTGCCGCTACGCCGCGGCAATTCACGTGAAGGGAGGTCAACATGGCGAAAGCAAAAAAAGCAATCCCCGAAGGACACCACACCGTGACGCCAGTGCTGTCGATGGACAATGCCGCGAAGACTCTCGAGTTCTATAAGAAGGCATTCGGTGCGGTGGAAGTATCGCGGGCGATCGGGCCCGATGGAAAGATCCTGCACGCCGAAGTAAAGATCGGCGATTCTCCGATCATGCTGAACGACGCGATGGGCGCGAAGGGGCCGAAGTCGTATGGCGGCTCACCGGCGTCGCTGTGGATCTACGTCGAAGATTGCGATGCGCTGTATAGCCGCGCGAAGGCGGCTGGCGCGAAGGAAGCCGAAGGTCCGATGGGCCATATGCAGGATCAATTCTGGGGCGATCGTGCGGGCACACTCATCGACCCCGAGGGCTACCTCTGGACGATCGCAACGCACAAGGAAGATCTCACTCCGGACGAAATGAAGAAGCGGCAGGATGCCTGGATGGAATCCTTCGCCACGCAGCCGGCGCACTAGCTGTATCGCGGCCTCGCGGTCTTGACCGCGGGGCCGCCTCGCTGGAGCATTGGTCATCCCGCTCTCCTTCTATGACCAGCGCACTTCGATTGCTCCCGGCTCTGCTGATCGGCACGGCGGTGGCAGCGCAAACACCACATGCCACATCACGCTGCACGCCACTGGCCTCGATCGTTTTTCCAGCGGATTCGGGGCAGGTCCGCGTCACTGATGGCGCGGTCTTTCGCTCGCTGGTCGATACCGCGACGACGAACCTGTCGCGCCTCGAGATGCACGTCACGACGCTCGCGCCAGGTCACGCGCCCCACCCGCCGCACCGGCACCCGCACGAGGAGATCATGATCGTACGCTCGGGGACGCTCGAGGTCCTGCAGAACAACATCACGCGACGCGCGGGGCCAGGTGCAGTGATCTTCGAGGCATCGAACGAATTGCATGGTTTGCGAAATCCCGGCCCCGACTCGGCGACGTACGTGGTAATTCGGATCGATCCGCACGACCTCGCGACTCCAGACGCCAATCGTTGCACGCGGTGACGTCTGAGGATTGTGGGACTCCGCACGCTGCGCTCAGGACGACAATCGGTAGGCACGTTTCGCAAGTTCGTACGCCAGCAATTGCGCCAGCTGCTGCGCGTCGTTCATGTCGATGATGTGACGAGAGACCAGGCGCGCGAGCCAGTTCGCCTGCACGCGGCGCGCAAGGTCATGCCGAGCAGGGATCGAGCAGAAGGCGCGCGTATCATCGACGAAGCCAGCCAGCTTGTCGATCCCGGCCGTCTCCGTCGTGCGCTCGAGAAATCGCGTCATGCCTTCGACCGAATCGTGGAACCACCACGGCGCGCCGAGCCTAACGGCTGGATAGTGGCCGGCGAGGGGCGCCAGCTCGCGACTGTAGGCCGATTCGTCGAGCGTGTACAGGATCAACCCGAAGCGTGAGTCGTTGCCGTACGCGTTCAGCAGCGGTTGCAGATTGCGCGTGTACTCGGTCGCGATGGGGATGTCGCCGCCACGATCGGGCCCGAATCGCTCGAAGAGCCATCGATTGTGGTCGCGGAGCGCACCCGGATGTAGCTGCATAACGAGGCCGTCGTCGACCGACATCTTCGCCATCGTCATCAGCAGGTGCGCCTCCCAGCGACGCTGGTCTTCCGGCGTCGCCTGGCCGGAGCAGCCGCGCTCGTACAGATGCTCGGCTTCGTCGCTGCTCATCGACACCGTGAATGGTTCGAGCACCCCGTGATCGGTCGCGGTCGCGCCCATCCACTTGAAGAACGCACGCCGCTCGTCGAGCGCGTCGAGGAGCGCGTCGTAGCTGCCGATCGCCGCGTCGATCGTCGTTGCGAGTGCGTAGACCGCCTGATGCCATTCGGGCGCCGCGAGGCGAAAGACTGAATCCGGGCGGAACGTCGGAATGACGCGGCCACGCCACCCGGAGCGCTTGATGGCCGCGTGATGCTCGAGCGTGTCGCTGGCGGCATCCGTCGTCGCCAGCACCTCGATATTGAAACGCTCAAAGAGCGCGCGTGGCCGAAACTCCGGCGACGCGAGTCTCTCCGCGATCGCGTCATATGCGCGATCGGCGTTTTGCTCGGTGAGACGTTCGGGTACGCCGAACAGGTCGTGCAGCTCGTGATCGAGCCACAGTCCGCTCGGCGTCGCTCGCAACGCGCCGTAGTGTGCCGCGAACAGGCGCCAGATCACGCGCGGATCCGTCTCGACGGGCGAGCCGTCGCGCCGCGGAACGCCTAACGACTCGAGCGGCATGCCCCGCGCGTAGAGCATGCGCAGCACGTAGTGGTCGGGCGTGACGAGGAGCGCCGTAGGATTCTCGAAGGGCTCGTCCGTTGCCAGGAGTCGTGCCTCGACGTGACCGTGAGGCGATACGATCGGGAGCGTCCGTGTACCCTCGTATAGCTCCCGCGCGATGCGACGCACCGAGGAATCGACGTCGAAACACCGATCGGGATGAAGGCTGGTCACGCGACGGGCTCCAATCGTGGCGACAATAGCTGGATGAGTAACCACGCAACAACGTACGCGCTTCCGCACACCACGAAAATCGGCGCGTAATTGCTGCCGTTCGCGTCGAGCAGGCGGCCGACACCGCGCTGGAAGAGTACGCCGCTGATCGCGCCCGCACAGGCGCCGATGCCGACGACCGACCCAACTGCCGCGCGAGGAAACATGTCACTGGCAAGCGTGTACACGTTCGCCGACCACGCCTGGTGCGCGGCGGCGGCGACCGCAACGATGCCAATGGCGAGCCACGCGCTATTCGCCTTGCCGACAAGCATCGTTGGCACAATGAGCAATGCCATTGCGAGCATCGCCGTCTTCCGAGCGCGGTTCACAGACCAGCCGCGCCCGATGAGCCAGCTCGAGAGCCAGCCGCCGCCAATGGAGCCCACGTCAGCAGTGACGTACACGGCGATGAGAGGTAGCGCGATGCCAGACAATTTGATCCCGTACTTCGAATCGAGAAACTTGGGGAGCCAGTACAGGTAGAACCACCACACCGGATCGGCGAGGAGCTTGCCGATAGCGAAGGCCCACGTCTGTCGATAACCAAGCAGGCGCATCCAGGATTGCGAGGGCATCGGCGCGTCGGCTGCATCGCTGCGAATGAGCGAAAGCTCATCGAACGTCACGTGACGCGACATCGTTGGACTTGCGTAAAACGGAATCCAGAGCGCGAGCCAGAGCAGCCCGAGGGCGCCCGTGACAACGAATGCCCACTGCCAGCCCCAGTACAATGTGAGCGGCGGGACGATGAGCGGCGCGACGATCGCGCCCGTATTTGTACCCGCGTTGAAAAGGCCCGCCGCGAGTGCCCTTTCGCGCTTTGGAAACCACTCGGCGACGCTCTTGATCGAGCCCGGGAAAATCGCCGACTCGCCAAGGCCGAGCGCGGCGCGCGCGATCGAGAATCCGGCAGCGGTGCGCACGAGTGCATGCGCCATCGATGCCAGCGACCAGAGCACGACGGCCGCACCGAGTCCACGCTTCACGCCGATGCGGTCGAGGAGCCGGCCGGCGACGAGAAAGCCTAACGCGTAGGCAATCGTGAACCAGGCAACGACGTCGCCGTAATCGGTCTCGCTCCAGTGGAGCGCGCGGCTCAGCGTCGGCGCGAGAATGCCGAGGATCTGGCGGTCGACGTAATTGACCGTCGTCGCGACGAAGAGCAGCGCGACGATGGTCCACCGATAGCCGAATCGTCGTTCGCTCAACGCTCGCTCGCGAGCCCTTCCCACAGCCCGTAGAGGTACGTTGCGCCGAGGGCGCGGTCGTGCAGTCCATAGCCGGCGCGGCCTCGTTCGCCCCAGATCATGCGGCCGTGATCCGAGCGCATCGGACCCGCGAAGCCGCCGTCGCGAAGGGCGGCGAGGACGCCGCGCATATCGACGTTACCGAACGCCGACGGATGCGGCACCTCGAGGAATCGGCGCTCGCCCGTGAGGCGAACGTTACGGCAGTGAGCGAAGTGGATGCGTCCCGCTCTGGCAAAGCGGCCCGCCATCGCCACGACGTCGTTGTCGGGCCGGCTGCCGAGCGAGCCAGTGCAGAAGGTGAGACCATTCGCGCGTGCATCGACGAGTGACACCACGCGATCGAGCGCCGCGCAGTCGGTGATGATTCGCGGCAGGCCGAAAATCGGCCATGGTGGGTCGTCCGGATGCAGCGCCATCACGACGCCCGCTTCTTCGGCCACGGGCACGACGCGCTCGAGGAAGTAGGCCAGGTGCTCCCACATCTGGTCGTTGGTCACGTTCCGGTACGCGGCAAGCAGCGCCGCGAGCTCGTTAGGCGAATAGGAGTGCGCCCATCCCGGCAAGTCGCCGGTCCCGTTCGACAGGTCAATACGCGCAAGGGCCGCGTCGTCGTAGGCGAGGGTCGTCGACCCATCGGGCATGCGCATCGCGAGGTCGGTGCGCATCCAGTCGAAGACCGGCATGAAATTGTAACACAGCACGCGCACGCCCATCGCGCCGATCGCGCGAATGCTCTCGACGTAGCTGTCGATCAGCCAGTCACGGGTCCGATGGCCGAGCTTGATGTCTTCGTGAACCGGGATGCTCTCGATCACCGAGAGCTCGAGGTCCGCCTCGCTCACGGCGGCGGCGAGGCGTTCGACCTTGTCGCGCGGCCAGGCCTCGCCGATGGGAACGTCGTAGAGCGCGCTGACGATGCCCTTCACGCCCGGAACCTGCCGGATGTTGCGAAGGGCGACGGGGTCGGGAGGGCCGAACCAGCGAAAGGTCAGGTACATAGTCTCACGCGCGCCTAACGGTTGCCGCGGCCTTCACGAATTGTTCGGCGCGCCGGCCGATCTCGTCGTAATCACCGCGCGCGAGCGCGTCGCGCGAGACGAGCTCCGAACCGACGCCGACCGCGGTCGCGCCGGCGCGGAGGAAGTCGGCGACGTTGCCGATGTCGACGCCGCCGGTCGGGACGAGCGGGAGGTCGGGAAAGGGGCCGCGCAGCGCCTTGATGTAGGCCGGGCCGCCTAACGACTGCGCCGGGAAGACCTTGACGAGATCGGCGCCCGCGCGCACCGCCTGGAGAATCTCGGTTGGCGTGAGTGCGCCGGGAATCACCGGCACCCCCGCGGCGATGGCGGCCTCGATGACCTCCGGCACCAGGCATGGCGAGACAATGAACCGCGCGCCCGCGCGAATTGCGTCACGTGCTTCGTCGGCCGTGGTCACCGTGCCTGCGCCAATGAGTGCGCGCCGGCCAGCGTTCCCACGCGCGAGCCGACCGATCGCGTCGACGGCGTTCGGTACGGTCAGGGTGATCTCGGCGACACAGATACCGGCATCGATGAGAACTTCGGTAACGCGGACCGCGACGTCGGGCGAATCGCAGCGGATGACCGGAATGATGACGACGCCGTCGAGAACGCTCATCGGTCCGTCACCGACGTCGCCTGCGAGAAATCGCCGAGCGTGCCGTGCTTCTTTGCGGCGAGACAGGCACCATGCCGCGCGGCGACATCCCACGGTTCGCCACGCAGCCTCCCGTAAATCAGCCCGGCGACGAACGCGTCACCCGCGCCAATGGGTTCGATGACCTCGCACTCGAAAGAGGGCGCGCAGTGCGCCTCGCCATCGGAGATGACGACGGCGCTCCAGCTCGCATTCCGCGCGCGCTTGCTGCTACGCACGGTGATCGCGACCGCGGGAATCCCGTACCGATCGTGGATCCCGCGGGCGAGGTCTTCCGCCGAATAGTCGCGCGCCTCGAACACGAGCCGCGCGCCATCCTCGCTGGCGATGAGCACGTCCACGTAACGAAACAGAGTCTCCTGCGCGGCGCGCGCGCGCTCGGGACGCCAGAGCTTCGGCCGGAAATTGAGATCATAGCTAATCGTTAGGCCGAGTCGTTCCGCCGTCTGGATTCCTTCGACCAATGTCTGTGCCGCCGATTCGCTGAGCGCCGGCGTGATTCCACTGACGTGAAACCATTTCGCGTCGCTCAGAGCGCGCTTCCAGTCGATCATGCCGCGGCCCACGCGTGCCATCGCCGAGCCGGAGCGGTCGTACGTCACATTCGTCGTGCCCGGCTCGGCGCCGACTTCCACGTAGTAGATGCCCGCGCGACCATCAGGTGTCCACGAGATGCACGAGACGTCGACGCCTTGCTCGTGCGCGCGGTCGGCGATAATGTGACCGATTGGATTGTCGGGAAGACGCGAAACCCAACGCGATGCGACGCCGAGCCTCGCCGCGGCGACGGCAACATTGAGCTCCGCACCGCCGACGTAGACGTCGAAGCTCTTCGCTCGTGCCAGCGCTTGATTGCCCGGTGGCGTGAGACGCAGCATTGCTTCGCCGAACGTGACGAGTTGCATCCTCGTATGCTATCTTCGCCGGGACATGAATCAATGAGCGGCCTCGATGAGGGATCTGGTCCCGGAATGAGTGACGTTACGGCCCCGGGTGACGTCGATTCAGCGGCCGCAGTTCAGCTAGGCAACCGAACGAGGCTCGTCCCATGTCCAATCCGTGCCGCATTTTAGTTCTCTCAGTGGGAGCGCTGCTCAGTGCTTGCTCAGCGGGTCTCGGCAGCTCGCCATCCGACGGGTTGCTGGCGATCGGGACGTGGGGCGGGAACGGCGCCGCGATAATCGTCAACGACACGTCGATGCACGTGCACGTCGGCTGCACCTTCGGTGATGTCTCCGGGCGCGTGCAGCTCGACCAGGGCGCCTTCGACGTCGCCGGGAGCTACATGCTTCGCGCGTACCCGATCACGGTCGGGCCGACCGTTCCCGCGCGTTTCACGGGCACCGTTTTGGGCAAGATCGCGACGATCACCGTGACCGTGAACGATACCGTGCAACACCAGACGGTGGTGAAAGGGCCGGTCGTCGTCACGCTCGGCGAGACGCCGCAGCTCGGCCCGTGCCCGCTCTGCCGGCGGTAACGGTCACGGAACGAACGTCTTCTGCGCCTCGCCGCCGATGGCATCACCGCCGACTGTTGAGAGAATGCTCACACGGTAGGTGATGCCGGCCTGCAACGGCTGGGCTACGGATTGCGACGTTGCGCCGGCCGGGACGTGGCCGTAGACCACCGGCGGGGCAATCTGCGCGCTCTCGGACGCCGAGAAGTCCCACACGACCGCCGGATCGCCAATGCCCTGAGGCAAGACGATGACCGTGAGGTTGGTAATGCCGCAGCGGGGCGACCAGTCGAATCGCGGTTTGCCGGAACCTTCGAATGAAGGCGTGACGTTGACCGTCACGGCGCCATAGCAACCAACCGGATGGGTCGGCGACTCGTTGCAGGCTACGAGCGCCGCCGGGATCGCCAGCACGGCGACGCGGGATAGATTGGCACGTATTGACATTGGGGGCCTCGAGGTCAAGCTCCGAACAGCCAAACCATGCCGTTGCGCCGGCGGTCACCGGTTCCGGCAGCTCGTTAGGCATCCAAGTGCACTATCGACATGAGCCACCGGATCCACAAGATGCTTCAGGTCGAGCGGAACCTGCGGCGAGATTCCATGTCCGCCCCGCGGCAGGTCGGCGCGACGCGTGATCGTGCCGTAGCCGAGGTACCACCGCTTCTCGCGCGGCGAGATCGAAACGATGGACGCACTCTGGTAATCGAGCGCACCGGCGGTCCGCTCGCCGAACACCGTTGCGCGTGGACTGCGCAGCGCCGTGAGCACCAGCACCTCCGACGCGCTCACTGTACCGCGATCGACGATTACGCCGACGGCGCGCGGACCTGACGCGACGACCCAGTCGCGCGGATCGTGAGGTCGAGCTGGCGCGGCGGGATCGTCGAGTGGCACGAGCTCGCCCGGATGTGCTTTCATGCGATCGACGAGGCTTCGCACGAACGCGGTTGTCTCTGCGCCGAAGCTGCGTCGCGCGTACGCGATCTGATCGTCGGACGAGAGCATCAGCGCGCCGGTGGTGGGGAAGGGATCGGGCCGGTCGTCCTTCAGCGTGATGAACGGCTCGAGGCTCTCCGTCATCCCGGATCCGCCGCCCTCGTTGCCGCGCAGGTCGATGATCATGCGGTCGGCATGACTCAACACTTCGAAATTCGCCTTTACCAAACTGTCGATGAGGCTCCGAAAGCCATCGTGCGACGGCACGGCAAACACCAGCGTGCCATTTCGCTTGTAGAGCCTCGGCCGATGCGGATCGACGGGATCGAGCGTGCCACTGTCGGCCGGTAGCACCGGGAATTCCTTTCCCCATATTCCCGGCGACATTCGGAGCAGCACGTTCCGGTAGATCTCGGCCTGCCGATGTACCAGTGCATGATTTCGCTCAGAAAGGAGCATCTCGTAGGTGTTCTCGGCGCGGCGCGTGATGTGCGCGCGCACGGCACCCGCGGGCCAGGTACTCGTGTCACTCGCGAGTAGAACCGCGACAAACGCGTTTCGGCGCGCCGAGTCGGGCACGATGGCGACGCGGAGCCCGCGATCGTACCAGATGCCCTCGATCGGGTCGAGCGTACGCGCGTGCGCGCGGAAATACGCTCGTGCACTTTCCTCCGTGACATTCCGTCGCTCGACGGCGGCGGCACGTCGGGCGGACTCGGCGCTATCGAGCGCCGGATTTTCATAGACGAAAAGATGCGGATCGTCGAACCAGGCGACGAAGTCGCGGAGGACGAAGTAGCATGCGTCGCCAGTGGTCGTATCGGCGCGCGCTTGCGCCGCGGCTTTCATCGCCGCGAAGGCGCGCAGCCGGTCGCCGCGGAGCTCGAGGGTGTAGCCGGCATAATCGAGGTGAAGCTTGCGCTCGAGCAGCGCGAGGTCGGTCGCGCACGAAAGTTGAGGTTCGCGGGAGCGTCCCGCGACGAGAGTCGCGGCGAGAGCGATGCAAGGAATTCCGAGAACTCGAAGTTGGCTGGGCATTGTGCCTTTCACCGTCCGGGTCGGGAGCGCCAATGTCTGACACGTATTCGGGGCGAAGAGTTTGCCATGGATCGAGAGAACGAGATACAAGTTCTGATCGTCGGCGCTGGTCCGACCGGCCTCGCGCTCGCGCTCTGGCTGGCGCGCTTTGGTGTGCGCATTCGCATCGTCGACAAGACGTCCGACGTCGCGCCAATCTCGCGCGCCCTCGGCGTGCACGCGCGGACGCTCGAGTTCTACCGGCAGCTTGGCTTCGCGAACGAGGCGATCGCGGAAGGCGTCGTCATGCAGAGCGTGAACCTGTGGGCGCGCGATCGACGTGTCGCCAGTGTGCCGATCAGCGATATTGGCGAGGGCCTCACGCCATTCCCATTCGTACTCGACCTCGCTCAGGATGAGCATGAGCAATTGCTCATCAAGCAGCTCGCGCTCGGGGGGGTCACCGTCGAGCGAACGACGGAACTGACCGGGCTTACACAAAACGGAGACGGCGTCGTCGCGACCTTGCGGCACGCCGACGGTACGACCGAATCGAGCCCCGTCGAATACCTTGCCGGCTGCGACGGAACGCATTCGACGGTGCGTGGCGCCCTTGGCGTTCCGTTCGCCGGCGGGACGTACGAGCACCTCTTCTACGTCGCCGACGTCCGCGCGCGCGGGCCCGCCGTGGACAGTGGCGTCAACGTCGATCTCGACGAAGCCGATCTGCTCGCGGTCTTCGACATGAAGGGTCCAGGGCACATTCGTCTCGTCGGCACGGTGCGCGGGGACGCGGCGGCGCGTGCCGAGCGCAATCAGCTCTCCTTCGACGACGTTGCACGACGCCCGCTCGAGCATCTGCGGATGGAAGTCGAGGACGTGAATTGGTTCTCGACGTATCGCGTCCATCATCGAGTCGCGAAGCAGTTTCGGGTGGGCCGTGTGTTCCTGTTGGGCGACGCCGCGCATGTGCACAGCCCTGTGGGCGCGCAGGGCATGAACACCGGGATCGGCGATGCCATAAATCTGGCGTGGAAGCTCGCGGCGGTCGTTCATGGTGAGTCGCCGGCGGCGTTGCTCGACACCTACGAGCCGGAGCGCATCGCCTTCGCGCGGCGGCTCGTCGCGACGACGGATCGCGTGTTCGCGTTCGCGTCGAAGAGCGGAGGCATCGCGGGGTTCGTCCGGACGAGGCTCTTTCCGATGGTCGTGTCGGTCGTGTTTCGAGCGCGCGCGGCGAAACGATATCTGTTTCGCACGGTCTCACAAATCATGATCAACTATCGCGCGAGTACGCTCAGCGAAGGGCAGGCGGGCTCGGTGCACGGCGGCGATCGACTGCCGTGGGCGCCGCTCGCCGACGGGGCGGACAATTACAAACCGCTCACGTCACTCCGCTGGCAGGTGCACGTGTACGGTAACGCGCCACCAGGGCTTCGCGAGGCGTGCACCGACAGCGATGTGGAGCTCCACGTCTTCAATTGGACGTCGCGGATGCAAGAGAGCGGCTTCATCCGCAATGGGGTTTATCTCGTGCGTCCGGACGGGTATGTCGGGCTCGCCGACCAGAGCGGTCGCGCCGAAGTTGTGCGTGAGTATTTTGCAAATCGATCGTTGAAGCCGGCGGCGCGCATTGCAGCGCGGGCGTGAGACGCGATCTGGAGGATGCAATGACAACGGTTCAGGTTCGCTACATCGTTCACGATGTCGACAAGGCGATTCCGTTCTACACGGAGCAGCTGGGATTCAAGCTCGACATGCATCCGGCGCCGCCGTTCGCGATGCTCTCGCGTGGCGACCTGCGACTGGTGCTGAGCGCGCCGAATCCGATGGGCGGCGGGGGTCAATCGATGCCCGACGGCACGAAGCCCCAGCCGGGCGGCTGGAATCGCTTCGCGATCGAAGTCGACGATCTCGAGAGCACGGTCGCGCAACTGCGGAAATCAGGTGCGCGTTTCCGGAACGAGATCGTGACGGGCGTCGGCGGAAAGCAGATTCTCCTCGAGGATCCGTCGGGCAACCCGATCGAGCTGTTCCAACCCACGCGGCAGGAGGCGCGGATCGATTCCAGCTCGGGCCGAACGTGAGAGCGGTTTGATCCCGTTAGGCCTTACCGCTGCAATCAACTATCGCGGACGCGTCCACACCCACCAAACTGCGAGGAGTAAGAATGGTGATCCGATGAGGAGCAACCGAGCAGCGCGTTAGAACAGCCGAGCGAGGTAACCCGCGATGCGCCTGACGATGACGGCGGCAATCCCAGCGCCGACGAACAGTGGCAGCAATCGGAACACGAGACTGAGTCCGGCAGCGACAGCCAGTGAGAGATCGTTCCCCCGGTGCTCCGGCGGAGCCTGTGTTAAGTCGCGGTAAGCTCTACGCGTGAAGAACCCGACAAAGAGGGCCAGCGTACCTAACGATCCGACGGCGAAGGCAATGCGATCTGTCGTAGCTCCTAAAACCTCGCGCCGAGCGTGAAAAGATAAGCACCGTGCGTGAAATCTCGTTGTGTGTCCGGCGTCGATGGCGGATCGATCTTCCCGACAGCGCTCGCGCCCAGGAAGTACGGGTGTCTCGGGATCGCAACGTCAAACTCGGCACGATAGTTCCAAAGCAAGCCGCGAGACGAGCGGATATATGTCGGCTCGAGGCGAAGCGAGAACTTGGACGTGTCGCCGACAAAAAGCGGAAGCCCGATCTCCGGGCCACGGTCACGCGTGTGAGGAGGCCCGCTCATGAAGCCCAGCGTGACGCCACCAGCCGCTATCCGACGTGTATGAAAGAGGTAGCCAGCGCGCGCTGTAAAGTACTGCACATGCGTCGGTCGCCAGAATTCTTCGGCAACGAGCTCATAGTACAGATCACGCCGAACCGCTTCGATGCGTGCCGCGTCCGCCCAGGTCTGGCCTGCCTGGAACGCCCCGCCGACGCTCACTGACGCTGCCCCGTGATCGTGAAGGAATGACATCTCCGACGGACCGCGCTCTCCTATGAACAGCGCAAGCGGCGCGGCGGCAAAGATTGCCGAGAGGATCATCGCCCCGCCTACCGGAATGGCGAGAAAACACGCCGCGCAATCAACTGGTCGCAGAGAATCCGTTGGCATCGAGTCACGTCGTGCGGAGTCGCCCGATGCCGAAGGCCTTTGACTCATCGTCGGCCGAAAGGGAGTGGTCATCAGCAGCGCGAGCACTATGCTCGCGCTGCCGATGAGAGTTTTCTCCTTTCCGATCACGGAACGACGGACCGTACGTGTCTATGGCACTACCGTCGTTCGCTTCCCCCACGTCGGCGGCGGCGGCTCCTTCGTCAGGCGTGCGACCGGGTGCTCCTGGAGCATCTTCATCGCCTGAGCGACCGCCCGTTCGAGCTGCGGGTCATGTCCGGCGATCACGTCCTTCGGCCAGTTCTCGACGTCGATGTCCGGCGACGTTCCAACATTCTCAACCGCCCAGTGGCCTTCCTTGTCGAAGAAGCCGCCGCGCGGCGCGATCATCGACCCGCCATCCACGAATGCCGGCGTGTCCCACGTGCCGACGAGACCGCCCCACGTCCGCTTCCCAACGAGCGGCCCGATGTGACGGTGCTGGAACATGTAGGGCATGAGATCGCCGCCCGATCCCGCCATTTCGTTGATGATCATCACCTTCGGTCCCCAGATCCCCGCCGCAGGACTCGTGAAGGGATACCGATCACCAACCGGATTGTTGAAGTACCCGTCGAAGTCGCGGCCGAGGATGTCGATGATGTAGTCCGCGGCCGAGCCGCCGCCGTTATAGCGCTCGTCCAGAATCGCGCCCTTCTTCTCCTGTTGAGCGAAGTAGTAACGATTGAAGCTCGCGTAGCCGGGCTGCGCCGTGTTCGGGAGGTAGACGTACGCCAGCTGCCCATGAGAAAGCGAGTCGACGACGTGCCGGTTGTGCTCGATCCACGCGCGCGAGCGGAGGCCGCTCTCGTTCGCGACAGGCACCACAATCACCCGGCGAGCGCCCTCCGTCGTCGGCTTGGAGTTGACCGCGAGCACCGTCTGCTTGTTCGCCGTGCCGTCGAGGAGGCGATTGATGTTGTCCGGCGCGCGCAGCTCCTGACCGCCAATCGCGACGATGTAATCACCGACGTGAACGTCGATGCCCGGTCCCGCCAACGGCGCGCGGAGCTCGGGATTCCAGCTCTCGGCGTCATAGATTTTAGTAATCTTATAACGGCCGTTGTCGATCGTGAAATCGGCGCCGAGCTGGCCAACGACGCTCTGCGGCACTTCCGGCATGTCCCCGCCGCGCACGAACGAGTGCCCGATCGCGATCTCGGCGCCCATCATGTCGAGCAGGTAGTTCAGGTCCTCTCGGTGGTTCACGTAGGGCAGCAGCTGACCGTACATCTGTTTCATCCGCGGCCAATCGCTGCCGTGCATGTTCGGCACGTAGAGATAGTCGCGCTGATTGCGCCATCCCTCGTCGAACATCTGCTTGAATTCGGCCTTCGGGTCGATGTAAGCCCGTAATTGTATAGGAAGGTGACCCTGGCCAGCGGTTGGGATCATCCGGTCCGCGTCGACGAGGTAGAGCCCGCCCTGCTGACCCGCCGTGCGGTACAGCAGCTTGTGGCCGTCGGCGCTGACGACGTACTGCGCCGCCCCCGTGACAAAGGGCGCCGCCTTACGATCCTTGAGTTGATAGCGATGGATCGTTCCGGACGGTCCGCCGAAGAAGCCACCGCCCGGCGGTTCCTGCGTTCCGGTCGCCGGAATCGGCTCGACAAAGAACACCGTGCCCGACGGTCCGGCGCGCAGCTGGGTGTAATTCCGCTGGGCGACGCCGGGGATCGCGATGATTCGCTGCTGCAATCCGTCGAAATCAATTCTCACCGAAGCGACGCGCGGTGCGCGATCGGCGCGCGATGCGCCCGTGTCACCTCGCGTACCGAACGCGGAGCTGTCCGGACGCGCCGGGCGCTGTGCGCGGACCGTGTCACCGGCGAGCGTCGCGATCTCTTCGTCGCTCTCCGGAAGTACCGGTGACGGATCGCTCTTCCGCAGCACCGCGAGGTAGAGCGCGCGCGTCTGCGGCCGGTCGTACGACGACATGTCGAGCCACGCGGAGTTGAGCGCGAAGTTCGTGGACGCGAGGAACCAGAGGTATTTGCCGCTCGCATCCCAGGCCGCCCAATTAGCGTCTGCTAAACCGTCGGTTACCTGCTTCGTCTCACCCGTGTTCACGTTGTACGTGAAGATCGCGCGGTACATCGACGGCAATCGCTTCGCGTACGCGAGCCACTGGCCATCGGGCGACCAGACGGGATTGAGCGACCGCTCGGGAATCATGAACTCGTCGTTGCCGATCGCTTTCGCCTGTCCGGAGGCGACGTCGAGCACCCAGACTCTGAGTTTAGTATCCGTATAAACAATGTGCTTGTCGTCGGGCGACCAGGACGGCGTATAGAAGTGGCTCGGCTCCGGCAGCGTGATCTCGCGCGGCGGCGTGACGCCGTCCTGGCTCTCGATGTAGAGCTTGTACTCGCCGCTCTTGTCGCTGAAGTACGAGACGGATCGACCGTCCGGCGACCACGCGGGATCGCGCTCCGCAGACGAGCTCGACTTCGTCAGATCGCGCGCGTCACCCTTCTCGGCCGGGATCGTGAAGATCTCGCCACGCGCCTCGACCGCGGCGCGCTTGCCAGTCGGAGAGAGCGCCAACGCCGTCACGCGGTTCGACACGTCCTTCCACTGCGGCATCATCCACGGGAAGTCGCCCGCGGCGGTGATGTTTACGATATGCTCACGATCGGTCTTGGGGTCGAGCAGGTGGACGTAGCCGGCCTGCTCGAAGACGACCGCGTCAGACGTTGCGTCGAGCGTCTTGACGTCGAAGTCGGTGAAGTGCGTTGCTTCGTTGAGCTTCTTCGCCTTCGTGTCATACGACCAGACGTTCGAGACACCGTCGCGATCGGAGAGGAAGTACACGACGTCGCCGACCCAGGCCGGATCCATTTCTTTTGAATCTGTCCACGGCGGCGTCTCTATGTTGTCAGTCGCGAAATCGAGGATCCAGATGGGCCGGTTCTGGCCGCCGCGGTAGTTCCGGCGTTCCTCGTCCCATGAGTTGTTCATGCGATACGCGAGGCGCTTGCCGTCGGGCGAGATTTTGCCCTGGTACGCGCGCGGCATCGCCAGCGGCTGCTCGATGCCGCCGGTCACCGGAATCTCATAGAAGCGCGGTACTGGCTGCGGCGCGTCACCGCCGCGCGCGGACTCGAAGAGGATGCTCTTGCCGTCGGGCGTCCAGCCCTGCACTTCGTCCGCCGCGGGGTGCCACGTTAGGCGCTTAGGTTCTCCGCCGACCGACGGCACGACATAGACGTCGACGTTGCCGCCGTACATCGCGCTGAAGGCGACCTGAGAACCGTCGGGAGAGAGCTTCGGATTCTCCGTGAGCCCCTGAAAGCTCGTGATCCGGCGCGCGACGCCGCCGCTGCTTTCGACGATCCAGACATTGTTGGCGTACGCGAAGACGATCTGGTTGCCGCTGATCGACGGCGAGCGGAGCATGCGCGTCTGCGCCGGCAGGACCGCGGGCGCGACGAGGGCGAGTGTAGCGAGGACTAGGCGTCTCATAGCTGTTGGCATGGGAGTCACAAGAATGGCCACCGTGCAACGCCTCGTCCAGTGAACGGCGATCTATTAGGCGCGTTTGGGGCGCGGCTTCCCTCGCTTCGGCGCCGTTTGCTCGGCGATACGGCTCTTCACGAGCTTTCGAACGAGTGTTGCCGGCAGTGGCCGCGACGGCGAGAAGCGGATCGTGCCCTTGCTCGTTTCGTAGTCGCCGAGCTCGGCTGCGTGTTCCTTGATCGGCGCCGCCCCCGGAAAGAAGGAGACGTGATTGGTCGCCGCGCCGAACCAGACGAGCACCTTGCCGTCGAGGCGAAAGGCCGGGATCTGGTAGCTGATGCACTCCTCCGCCCTGGGCGCCGCTGCCTTGATCGCGCGCCGCAACTTCTGAAGCGCCGCACGCTTGTCGCCCGTTAGGCGTGCGAGATAATCGTCGATTGATGCTGGCTTGGTGCGCTTCATTGTTCCCATTGCATCAAGGTGCGTGTCCGTGTTTAAAGCAATTGATCGTCGCGCCGAATGGAGGCCAGCGACGGTCCCGGCGGCTAATCAGCGCGAAGTGCCGTTAAGGGATCGACGCTGACCGCTCGTCGCACAGGCACGAGCGTCGCCACAATCGCCACAACGATCAGGCTCGTCGTCGCCACGACGAGTGCGGACACGCTGAACGCCGTGACGCCATAGAGCTGCGTGGCGACGGCACGACCCGCGAGCATCGACAAAGGGATGCCGGCAGTGATCCCCGCGCCAACGACACCGAGCGATTGACGAAGCACGAGACCAACCACACTACCCGACCGGGCGCCGAGCGCGATGCGGATGCCGATCTCCGTCGTGCGCTCCGTGACCTGATAGAGCATCACGCCATACAGTCCGACGGCGACGAGACTCATCGCGATGATACCGAACAGCATCGCGAGGCCGGCGGAGACTCGCTCGCGGGAGAGCGCGTCGTCGATCGACGACGACAAGAGCGATGGATCACCCTGCGCGATTCCAGGAGCGACGGCGGCGATCGCACGTGACATCGCCGGTCCCACGGATGAAGCGCTGGCCGATGGGCGAACGACGAGCTCGAGAAATGGCCATCGCTCGTCGCTCAGCGGAACGAAGTACATCGGCTCCGCCGCGGCCCGTAGATCCGTAAACTTGGCGCTCGCGACGACGCCGACGATGCGATTCTCCGTGACGAGGGTGTCGCCGGCATCGCTATCCTCGAAGAGCTGCCCGACGGGATCGCGCTGCGGAAAGAAGCGGCGGACGAATCGATCGTTGACGACGACGTCGCGCAGCCGTGGCGCCGGCCCGAGCACTGGCGGCCCGACATCTCGGCCGGCCAGCAGGGAAATGCCTAACGCCGTGAAGTAGCCTGGACTGATCGCCGTGAACCACGTGTCGACATCGCTCGCGCCACTCTGTCCCCGAACGCTGACGTTATCGCTCACGCTACGGCCGCCGTAGACGGGCACGAGAGTGCCGAATGCCGCCGACTCCACACCCGGGATCGCCCGCACGCGACGCAACATCTCGTCGGCCATTCGTGCCGTCATACCCTCGCGCGCGTAGGCGGTGTGTCGCGTCTCGACGGCCAGGGCCAGCCGTTCGCGCGGGTCGAATCCGAGGTCGGTGCGTTGAAGGTTCTGGAGTGTCTGCACGAGCAGCGTCGCGCCAGTGACGAGGAGCAACGCGAGCGCTGCCTGGAGCGCGACGAGACCGCGATCGAGCGCGCCATGGCGTGTCCTCGTGCGACGGCCGCCCTGCTTGAGTGGAGTGACCAGATCACCTCGCATCACACGCACTGACGGCACGACGCCGAAGATGAGACCGGAGACGACGCTCACGATTGCCGCGAACGCGATGACGCTGCCGTTGGGCGCATGTGATGTCGAGAAGAGATCGGCGAGATCGCCGATGCCGACGCGCACGAGTACTGTCGTGCCCCAGTACGCGAACGCCACGCCGAGGAGGGCGCCGCCGAGCGACAATTGCAGGCTCTCGATGGCCAGCTGCATAACGAGTCGTGCGCGCGAGCCGCCGAGCGCGAGGCGGAGGGCGAGCTCGCCGGCGCGCGCACTGTTGCGTGCGAGGAGAAGGTTGGCGACGTTGGCGCACGCAGCGAGGAGCAGAATGCCGACGCCGGCCATGAGCGCGAAGAGAATCCGTCCGTATTGGCCGCGCAGGTCGAGCTTTGGGTGCGGAACGCCGCGACTGACATCGACGAGCGCGAGTTGCGACGACACGCTCCGCTGTCCCCTCGGCGCGGCGACGAGCTGTCCGTCCGCACAGCAGCGATTCCACAGCGCGGCGAGGTCAATTCGGGCTCCGTCGATGGACTGCGAGCCGCGCCTCCGGCCAACGATCGTGACGCCGATGCGGCGCGGATCGTTAGGCCCGATGACGCCGAGTGCGATCGCCGCGCGATACGGGACGATCAGCTCGGCGAGGGCAGGGAAGCGAAGGCTCGCGAAACCCGCCGGTGCTATCCCGACGACGGTGAAGGGCTGCCCATCGATCTTCACGATGCGGCCAAGCGCCGATGGGTCGGCGTTCATGCGGCGCCGCCAGAAACGATCGGTGACGACCACAATCGGTGCGGCGTCGGCATCGTCCCGTGCGGAAAGAAGCCGGCCCCGCTGTGGGCGAATGCCGAGGAGGTTGAAGTAGCGTCCATTGACGGCGTCGAGGGACGTGTTGATCGTGACACCGTCGATCTCGAGCGTCCCGGACGACGACGCGAACATCGTCAGCGGCAGAGGGCCGGCGACGAGGGCATCGAATTCATCGCGAGAGAACCGATCGTCGGTTCCCTTGGCGCCGAGGTCGCGTCGCAGCTCGACGAGCTCCGCGGCGCGCGGGATCGGCAGGCGTGCGAGGAGGAGGGCATGGATGAGCCCGAAGATCGCCGTGTTCGCGCCGATGCCTAATGCGAGCGAGACGATCGCGACGAGCGCGAAGGATGGCGAGCGTCGCAAGCCGCGCCACGCGTAGCGCCAATCCTGCAGGAGCGCGTCGAGCGTTGGCGAGAGCCAGACGCCACGCGCCTCCTCGCGCATGTAGGTCTCGTTCCCCATCGTCGAGCGCGCCGTCCATGCGGCGTCGTTAGGCGTCAGGCCGCGTCGTTCGAGCTCGTTGGCGAGGAGCTCGCGATGGAGTGTGAGCTCCTCGCGCAGGTCCTTCTCTCGCGAGCGAAAGCGGAGCCAATAGGCGAGCCGGCGAGTCCAACGCACCAGAACCTCCGAGTTCTCAGGCGAAGCGCAGCACGGCGTTGATCGCGCCGGTGATCTTCTCGTACTCCTCCTGCTCGACCGCGAGCTGCTTCCGACCCGCGGGCGTCAGCGTGTAGAAGCGCGCGCGCCGGTTGTTCTCGGACGCGCCCCACTCGCCGCGGATGTAGCCGTCGAGCAGCAGACGCTGGAGTGCCGGATAGAGCGAGCTCTCGCCAACCAGGAGGACCTCGCGCGAGACGTCGCGCAGTCGTTGCGCGATACCGTAGCCATGCATCGGCGCACGCTGGAGCGCGCGGAGAATGAGGAGGTCGAGCGTGCCCGGCAGCAGCTCGCTGCTCTTGTCAGGTCTCCCCATGGTCACGGTGGTCTGGAGGTTTGGCAGATCTCGACGCGGCGATCGTAGTCTGGAATCTTCCCATCGATAGACGACGGGAACATTCTCGGTTTACGGTCGGCCTGTCAAGCCCCCATCGATAGACGTGGGGAGAGGAGGGGAGGGAACGCGCGAATGGCTATACTTATGCGTTCCCGCGATATCGGACGAGAGAATGCACGCTGACATCAATGGCGTAAAGCTGTATTACGAGACACATGGCCCGAACGGCAATCGGCCGCCGCTCGTGCTGCTCCATGGCGGCGTGGGCGGCATCGAGATGTTCGGACCGAACCTGCCCGCGCTCGCGCAGAAACACCACGTGATTGCGATCGATCTCGAGTCACATGGCCGAAGCGGCGACGTAGATCGGCCTCTTCGTTATGAAACGATGGCCGACGGCGTCGCCGCGCTCGTGCGACAGCTCGGCTTCGCTCGGGCCGACGTCATCGGCTATTCGTTAGGCGGCGGCGTCGCCCAGCAGACGGCCTTTCGCCATCCAGAGCTGGTCCGAAAGCTCATCGTGATCTCGAGCCCCTTCCGGCGCGACGCGTTCTATCCGGAGATCCTCGCCATCTTCGATCAGATGAACGGCTCCTTCGGGGCCGGCATGAAGCAGTCACCCTTGTCCAAGCTGTATCCGGAGGTGAACTGGGAGCGGCTCTTCACCAAGCTCGGCGACCTCCAGCGGCAGAACTTCGATTGGTCGCGCGACGTCGCGAAGCTCCGCGCACAAACGATGCTCATCTTCGCCGATGCCGACACCTATCGCCCCGAGCATATCGCGGAGTTCTACAAGCTCCTCGGCGGCGGGCAGCGCGACGCAGGCATGGACGGCTCGCTCCGGCCGGAGCACCAGCTCGCGATCATCCCGAACACGACGCATTACAGCTTGCTCGCGACGCCGGCGGCTGCTGCGCTCATCGAGCCGTTCATCAACGCCTCGTGAGCGAGCGGTACGACGTTTCCAACCGTGGGCTCACCGCGCTCCCCGACGAGATTCGTGAACTGAGCGAGTTGCGCGAGCTCTACATCTACGACAACAAGCTCGATACGCTCCCGGACTGGATCGGCGAGCTACGCGAGCTGCGCGTTCTCGATGCAAACCGCAATCGTTTCTCCTCACTCCCCGATTCGATCGGCACGCTCCCGAATCTTTATTATTTGTATATCGCCGATCAGCAGCAGCTCGGCACGCTGCCGGAGTCGATCGGCGGATTATCGTCGCTTGCCTATCTCAACGCGAGTCACGACGCGCTGACGACGATCCCCGCAGCGCTCGGCGCGATCGCGACGCTCGTCGAGCTGCGCCTGGACGACAACACACTCCGCGAGATCCCCGCCGGGCTGCGCCGGCTGCGCAAGCTGCGCGAGCTGCACCTAACGAGCAACCAGATCGCCGAGCTCCCCGAATGGATCGGTGAGGTGACGTCGCTCCGGCGACTGGCGCTGCGGAACAACAAGTTGCGTTCGCTGCCCGAGTCGATCGGCGCGCTCGTGAACCTGCGCGATCTCGACCTGCGCGGCAACGATCTGCGCACGCTCCCCGACTCGATCGGGGAATTATCGTCGCTCGAGCGACTCGACCTGAGATGGAACGCGATCGCGGGCGCGCCCTCGTGGCTCACGACCCTGCACGCGCGAGGTTGCACGGTGTGGCGATAAGGATGACAGTCCAGCCCCTATCCCCTGGCCCCTCTCGTTGAACATCGCTCGGCGCCGCGCGCGATGACCGCTGCTCTCGGTTGGCCGATGGCGTCGAGACCCGAATTCGACAGCACGACGATCGTGATGCCGTTCTCGAGGATCCGCACCGTGCTGCTCTGACCGACGCGCACGTCGTAGCCGGACTGCCATACCTCGCGTCGGCGGCGACCCTGCATGTACACGCGCGCACCGTACGAGTAATAGATGTCGTCGTTGCCTTCGTGGCGGACGAACACCTTGCCTCGTTCGAGCGCCTCGCGTGAGGCTGCCGAGAGAATGCGTCCGGTGCGCAGCACATGCGACCATCGGAGCAGGTCGGCGGCGGTGCTGACGAGTCCCGTCGCACCGCGATCCGCCCAATCGACTGGCGTCACGCCGGCGACGCACGGCGGCGGCGTGTCGGGATCCGCGGAGGGCGCGAGCTTCACGTTAGGCGCCACACGTCCGCAGAATCCAGTATGCGATAGACCCGCCGGAATCAGCAACGCGCGTTCGACGAATGCCTCGTACGGCCTCCCGCTCACAACCTCGATGATCGCCGCGAGGACATTGTAGTCCTCGTCTTCGTAGTGATACGCCGTGCCCGGCGCGTGGTCGAGCGGCTCGGAGAGAATGGCTTGCATCGCCTCGCCTCGGTCGCCGATGCCATTGGCGACGCCAGACGCGGCGATACCGGACGTGTGTGTGAGTAATTGCTCGACCGTGATCGTCCGCGCGCGTCGCGGCGCCGATCGGAAGAAACGGTAGATCGAATCGGACAGCGCGAGCTTGCCCTCGTCGACGAGACGCAGCACGGCCGCGGCCGTGAACTGCTTCGTCGTCGACGCGATCCAGAAGGCGTTGTCCCGAGCGACGTGTCCGTAGGCGCGATTCAGCAGAACCTTCCCGGATCGGTCGATGAGCACGACGCCCGACAACCCCCCTGAGTCCGCCTCGCGTCGAAGCCATCGGTCGATCGCTGTGGGATCGATCGTACATTGCTGCGCGGCATCGGAAGTGCCAGACGCGAGCCCGAATGCAATCAGGGCGGTGAGCGCGAGAAGGCGAGTCACAATGTTCTGAGACACTCCCAGATGATCGATGGATTGTTGGAGGCAGTTTACGGATTATGAGACTTCGACAGCGAGACCTCTATCAACAGCTGCGCGAGAAGGAAGCAGCCGCCCGCGACCGCATCGCCAGTATGGTTCGGCCGCTCGACCGCGAGAAGCTGAACGAACATCCCGAGCCGAATGGCTGGAGCGTTGGCCAAGTGCTCGAGCATCTCTGTTTGGCCGACGAGCTCTACGCCCCTCGGCTTACCAAATTGCTGGCGAGCTCTCCACCTGACGCCGGGGCGGCCGCGCGCGAGTGGAAATCGTCGCTCATAGGCGGATGGATTGCCTCCAGCCTCGAGAATCCGAAGCCGATCAAGCGCGGGCCGCCCGCCTTCCGGCCCGGCCCCACACCGCGCAACGGCGTCGTCCAGGCCTTCATCGATGGCGAGACGCGGTTCCTGCGGGCGGCGGACGATGCCCTCTCGTACGACTGGAAGGCCCTGCGCATCAAATCACCGGCGCTCCCCAACTGGGCGCCGTCGATGAACCTCGGCGACGGCTTTCGTATTCACGTCGTCCACATCACGCGGCACGCGAGCCAGATCGAGCGGTTGATTCAGAAACTCTAATCAAACGGACGCTCCGAACAGACGCCCGACGAGCGCCGACACGCCCATCGCGAGCGCTCCCCAGAAGGCAACGCGAATCGCGCCGCGGGCGACGCCTGCTCCGCCGACCCTCGCCGCGAGTGCGCCGAGGACGGCCAGCAGGACGAGAGCGCTTGCGGTGACGAGTCGAGCCACGAGCGGCGCCGGCGAGAATGCCGCGACCAGAACCGGAAGCAATGCGCCCGACGCGAATGTCACCGCCGAGGTGAACGCCGCCTGGAGCGGCCGCGCGGCGGTCACCTCGGACAGTCCGAGCTCGTCGCGGGCGTGGGCAGCAAGTGCGTCGCGCTCCATCAGTTGGGTTGCGACCTGCTTTGCCAACTCGGGCGTCAGACCGCGGCCAACATAGATCCCGGCCAGCTCGGCATGCTCGGCTGCCGGGTCGGCCGCAAGCTCGGCCCGCTCCCGTGAAAGATCGGCATTCTCGGTGTCGGCCTGGGAGCTCACGGACACGTATTCACCTGCCGCCATCGACATTGCGCCCGCGACGAGCCCCGCGATCCCGGCGACCAGGATTCCGCTACTGCCCGTACCTGCCGCCGCGACACCGACGACGAGACTCGCCGTCGAGATGAGACCGTCGTTGGCGCCCAGCACGGCAGCGCGAAGCCAGCCAATGTGGGCGGTGCGGTGTCGTTCGACGTGCATTGACACTCTCGTTTGGTGAAGGTTCACTTAAGGGCGCGTTCTCGTGTTTAGTGATGTCCTACCTCTCCCTCCCTCGGAAGGCCCCCGACAATGCACGGTCAATTCGTGTGGTACGAGCTTACGACGCCCGATACCGACGCTGCGCGAAAGTTCTATCCAGCGATCGCCGGGTGGGGAACGCAGCAGTTCGACAAGGATTACGCGATGTGGACGAACGGAGGCGTTCCGTTCGCGGGACTCTTCCGGCTCGGTCCCGACATGCGTGAGCAGGGCGTGCCGCCCAACTGGATGCCGTACGTCGAGAGCAACAACGTCGACGAAACCGCGCGCCTGGCGACGTCGCTCGGTGGGAAGGTCGTGCATGGTCCGGAAGACATACCGAACACGGGCCGCTTCGCGGTGGTGCAGGATCCGCAGGGTGCGACCTTCGGCGTGTACAAGTCGACGCGTCCATCGCAGTCCTGGAATGGGACGCCTGCGCTCGGCCGCTTCTCCTGGCACGAGTTGATGACGACGGATTACCAACGCGCATTCGAGTTTTATAAGAAACTGTTTGGGTGGGAGAAGACGGGTGAGATGGACATGGGCGGCGGCCAGATGTACGCGATGTACGGCAAGGGTGGGAAGCCGTACGGCGGCATGTTCAACCGCCATGGAGACATGATGAGCATGCCGCCCTTCTGGCTGTGTTACATCTATGTGAAAGATGTGAAGAAGGCGGTTGATGCGGCGGTGAAGGGAGGCGCGAAGGTGCAGCGTCCGCCGATGGAGATTCCTGGCGGCGGGACGATCGCGATTCTCGGCGACCCACAGGGCGCGGCCTTCGCGTTGCACGCCGATACGTCCGCAGCGACGGCGAAGCCGGCCGCGACGAAGACTGCGACCAAGACTGCGGCGAAGCCGGCCGCGAAGAAGGCATCGAAGAAGACAGTCGCGAAGCGCCCGAAGGCGAAGAAGGCTGCGGCCAAGAAGCGCTCGGCCGGGAAGAAAAGGCCGGCGGCGAAGAAGCGATCAGGAGCCAAGAAGCGCCCAGCGGCTAAGAAGCGTCCCGTGGCCAAGAAGCGCTCGGCGGCGAAGAAGAGACGTCGTCGTTAGGCGTTCTGTCCGCCCCTATTAGCTTCGTTGCGGCGGTAGAGATCTACTGTTGAAACGCGGACAAGGCCGTCGTGTCCGGCCCTGTCCGCGTTCACGCCTGTTGATCTCTATGCCGCGCTAGCGCCCGCTGGGGTCGGAGAGGCCAAATCCATCCTGACGTGCGTCGAGAATGTGCGTACAGACTCGTCTACGCGGTGTCGATTACCAAGTCAAACGACTCGGGAGGCCGGACCTCAGTAAAGTAGAATGCCTCGGCTCCATCCCATCGGCGATGCCAGGCCTCGAGGAAGTCCTGCTGTTCTCTCGCGGCGAGGCGCTGATGGCGAACCGGCGCCGGCGCGTCGATCAGGACGGCAAGATCGATGAGATCGGCGAGCTCGGGCCGCGCAGAGTACGCACCTTCGAGGATGACGAGGGGCGCCGGCTCGCGGCGCGCCGCCGTCGCGCACATCGGATACGATCCGTCGGGTCGCTCGCCAGCCGCGAAATCGAACGGGTACCACATCCCCGGTCGACCAGCACGCAGGGGTTCGAGCGCTAACTGGCGAAGCCGTTGCCAGTCGAGCGCGTCTCGCGCGCGCTCCGCCGCGGACCGTACGTCCCAATCGGCCGCCGACAGTTTGGCGCTGAAGAAATCGTCCGTCGGGACGATGGTGGCGACGGTATGCGCGGCAAGCTCCCTTGCCAGTGTCGACTTGCCCGAGCCGCTCGGACCATCGAACGCGATCACGATCGGTGTCTTGCAAGCATTGAGCATGTGCCCAACACGTGAGAGCAGCTTGTCGTTCATTGCTCTTGCGGTCGTGACTAAATCAGCGGAGTGGCGCGCAGATCTTGTCGCCGTGGATGATTGGGCCGATGCGCTCGACCAGCAATGCTCCTTCTCCCTGTCGGACAAGAAATTGTTCAGTGTTGCCGGAGCCCACGCGGCAGCGACGGGCACCGCTGCCAATTACCTCAGTCCAGTCCGATACCAGCTGGACGATTACACCCGCGGAGTCTGGTCGCCAGCGGGTGAACTGGAACACGACCGTGTCGTCGCCAGCGGGACGGCGTTCGGAGGCAGGGACTCCAGCGCGCACGAGTGCTGCGCGGAGCTCCGGTGAGAAACTACTAACGGGCGTCCAGAGCCACGTCACCCGCTTGACAGGCAAAGTCGCCGCTCCCCACACAGTGCGTATGATCGCGGCGCTGTCGAGCTGGCCGTGAATACCGCGGAGCGGCAGCCAGGCGAGCATCGCCGCGAAAAAGACTCTTCCCGTCATCGATTGCCGACGAGCTGCGGTCGTCGTTCCGATTGACTCAAGCGATGTCCGCCAACTCCAATGCGGTAGCATCCTTCGGTCGCAATGAGGAATGGCAGAGGACCGAAGACTATGCGTGCCGTGTGAAGGATCATGGCTGGCGGCGCCGGGAAGGTGGCCTCCATCGCGCCGTCGATCAGGAAGTACACTGACGGTAGCACGAAGAGTACGAGCGCAACGAGTCCAAGCCAAACGCTGATCAACGCTAGTGGTAACATTCGAAGACGCTTACTCGTCGCGTGAGACGGAAAGGCGACGACCGTCACGAGGTACATCGGCAAGGCAAGGATCGTCCAGAACACAAAGCCCCAAAGCAGATCGGCGGGAATCCACCGAAGCGGCCAGTACGCCCAACAAGCGGCCAAGGCGAAGAGCACGACCTGAAACCCGAAGCGTCGGAAGACGAACAGGGACGCGAAGATCAGGCAGAGGAGAGAGAGCGACACGGGGGCGAGCGCCTCGAGCATGCCATCGAAATCAGTGATCAGCTCGCGGGTCCACAAAGTGAGAAACGTGAGAAGAGCAACGACGCTCGCGGTATAGACGACACTCAATCGAGCGGCAGCGGCGGCGACGCGGCGAAAGTGCCGGAATTCAACGGCGACACGTGATTCGAGAGACATAACGCGCTCCATCGGAGTCCTTCGACCAACGTATCGCTGATTGGTCGAGCGGGATGTTGTGAGTGCATTACGCTTCGATGAAAGTCACGGACGACATGCCCGTTCGCCATCGAATTGTTTACGAGCGCGTCCGACGCGACCATCCGGAACACGGACGCAATCACCGACACTGAAACGGCGAGGCATGGCTAATCTCGCAGCGGCCACCGGTGGTGTCTCGCGGCGCGCGCTCCGCGTGTGAGTCGCAACGCATGCGCGCAACCGGCATTCGTTCGATGGTACGCATGTCCGGTCGCTGGATGGGCATGCGCTCGACTCGTGTCGTGTCGGGTCGATACACCGGCATGCGATCCGACAGCCAGCACTTCGGCCGCGTGCTCCTGCTCACCGCGATGAAAGCAAGTAAGGGCAAAGCAATTCGCATCGACGCCTCCGCATTCACCAGGAGACGTGTGAGGAGGCGTGACTTGCACAGTCATCAGCGAGAACGGAGCGCTCCGCGCCTAGCCGACCTTACGTCCAGACTCCTCTGCGCGTGGGTACACTCGCCTTCGCACGCCCGCGATATCCCTCACAGGGCGCACCTCGATGCAGCCGATCTTCGACCAGGGGAAGGCGGACGCGATCCTCACGGCCTCATCTATGTTCTCGGCTTCGATGAGGTTGAACCCTCCCAGGACTTCCTTCGCCTCGGCGAACGGCCCGTCGGTGATCGTTAGGCGACCGCCGCGGCTTCGGAGCGACTTGGCTGTGGATGGAGGCTCCAACTGCTGCGACTCGAGGAGTGGTCCCTCCGCTCGCAGCTCATCGGCGTGCGACAGGCAGTTACGCATCATCGAATCGAACTCGCCGGCCGGGAGCGAATCGACCATCGAGTCGTCGACATAGATCAAAAGAAGGAACTGCACGGCATCCTCGCGTCTTGGGCTTGGGTAGCCTATCTCGCGAGTAAGCCGAGAGTCAAGCGTTGTCGCGTGAGGCTCCCGTCCTCACCGATTCAGCCAGTACGCCATCTTCACGAGGAACGTGTTCGTCGGATGAATCCGGAACAGATCGCCGTACTCCGTCATCCACGGCCGGTCCGAGTACGTGTTCGTGTCATCCTCGCGGCCGTGCGTCCAGACCAGGTACAGCGTCGACCCTGGCCGGTACTCCCATCGCAACACCGAGTTGCTGCGGAGTTGAATGGTCCTGAACGCGGTGTCGGTGCCGGCGGGTGGGATGTACGGTTGGAAGCGCGCGTCGTACGACGCCGCGCGAGGGGTGGCGCTCGTTTCTCGGACGTTCGTGTAGACGCCCGTCGCGACGAACGGCTGGCCATAGAACTCGAACGTGAGATCCTTCGTCAACGCATAGTCGACGCGCGTGCTCAGCGACACTTGGTGTTGGTCGAGATGAGCAAACGCATAATGGATGGCGTTCGACGCGTCGCTAAAATTGCCGAACCACTGCGTGTTGTCTTTTCCCCAGAAGATGTTCGGACCGACCGTCGCCTGAAGGCGGGTCGAGAAGCGGAGACTGACATACGGGCTGAGGCTCGTTCCCACGGTGCGGCCTTCGTCACCGAGGTTCATATTCACCCACATCCCGTACGACAACGGCCGGCGACTGTCGCTGTTGAAGCCGCCCCACGGATAGAACGCCCGTGATTGACGCAGCAGCGGCCCACCGCGCGTGCAGCGATCGCAAAAACTGGGTGTCAAGTGTGCGAACGTACTCCCCAGGTGTACGTCCCAGTTGTTGTTGAGGCCCATGTGGCCGTTGAAGTTGAACGCATTCTCGAGCCGGGCGCCCGACGTGTTCCACTGCTCCCAGTGGTTGCCATTGACCTGTGCCCACCGGTAGATGCCATGAGCATTCTGGAAACTCAGCGCTGCCCACGTGCTCCAGTCGAGGATGTCCGCACGCCGCAGATAACCGAGGTCGTTCACCTCGAAGCCCGGTGACATCCGGAGCAGGCTCGACTCGAAGCGCGTGACCCCGCCGCCGTACTTGCCGAACTTGATCTGCTCGCTGTGCCCCGAGAGTGACGTGCGGTTCGGATCCTCGATCGACTTGTCACCCGGCTGCTGGTAGTAGTGCACGGAGGAGCGTTGCGTGCTGTCGATAGCTTCCGCCGACCCCATGACCTGTGAGGCGGCGAACTGTCCCGCGAGCTCGTATTCCTTGTTGTGGAAACGATTGCGGAAGGTTGCGCCTCCGGTGTACGCGCTGCGGTGCATGAACGGCGTCGACCACTGATCGAGCGCGCGGTTGACCGCCGTTCCAATGACACTCACGCCGGCCTCGCCGCCACGCAGATCCTGCTGCGCGCGCACGACCGCGTAGTTCGTTCCAGGCTCGACGGTCTCATTGTCCAGTCCTTCGACGTGTTCCGTTGCCGCGTCGAGAACGCCAAACGAGAGACCATTTGCGGTGCGTCCCGTGAGCTTCGTCGCCGCGGCGATTGGCGTCGCCGTCGGCGTGCTCGCGTCGCCGTAGAGGCCGGTCAACGTCGGCGCGCGACCGATGCGTCGCGAGTAGAACAGACCTTCGTTCGTGCTGCAGTCGACGACGATGTAGCAGTTGAGCTGGAACTGATACAGACCTGTGCCCTCGACGAAGAAGGGTCGCTTCTCGGCGTAGAACGTCTCGAATGCCGAGAGGTTCAACACAGCGGGATCCGCTTCCACCTGGCCGAAATCGGGGTTGACCGTCGCGTCGAGCGTGACGTTCGGGGTGATACCGAATTTGAGATCGCCGCCGGCCGAGAGATCCTGGCCGCGGCCGAACTTGGCGTTAGGCAGAGTCCGCTCGACGTTCTTCGTGACGACGTACGGCGTCAGCTCGAGCCGCTGCGCCGTCGTGATGCCCGTGATACCGTCGAGCCGTCCGAGCTGCGACGCGAGGCCTGTTTTCTCGGGGGAATAAAGCGGCCACGAATCGCGCTCGGCGCGTCGCTCGAGATCACGCCACACACCAAAGCCGAACGTGTGATGTTGCAGGTGCGCGTAGCGGAGCTGCGAGAGCGGAATGCGGAACTCGGCGGTCCAACCTAACGAGTCGACGGCCGTCGCGACGTCCCAGATACCATTCCAGGAGTCATCTTCCTGGTTGTCGTTGCTGACCGCGTAGTCGCGCTTCACGCCGTCGGGGTTGACCGCGAACTCGTAGCCCGACCGTTTATCGCCATACGAGTCGACAATGATCTTGATCTGGTCCGACGGTCCGCGAACGTCGCGCCGCGAGAGCGCGTGCATGATGCTGTCAGGGTGCGGATCGTACATGCGCACGAAGACGTACAGATTGTGTTCGTCGTAGGCGACCTGGAACTCCGTTTTGAACGATGGGTCCACATCGACGTGCGGTGCGAATTGTCGGAACGTCGAGATCCTGGCCGCGCCTTGCCACGCTTCGTCGTCGTTATGCCCATCGAGAACGGGTGCGCGCCGCGTCCGCACCGCGATCGCCGTTATGGCGGCGGTGTGCGGGTCCGGCGCCGAGGCGAGCACGGCTGATGATGTCGCATGCTGCGGCGGCATTGCCAGCAACAGCGCGTTTATCGCGAGGTTCGGGAGGAGCATCGGGTCCACTTGACGTGATGACCCGAGTTGGACAGTGATCAAGCGTGGAGGGTTGGGACCGTGGATGCTCCTTCTCAAGTGGAGCTATCAACGGTCTGAGTGGTCGAAAGACCGCGGCGGCGTCAACCCATCATTCGAGCGAGAAAAAGGCCGCGTCCATCCACCCCGTGAGGATCGTGGGTCGCCAACAGGCCCGCCTGTTGAAAGGAGTCTAAGATTTCCTCGGTGGTGAAGAGCCCCAGCTCGTGCATTTCCGTCACATGCTCGATCCCGCTCGCGCGGCCGATGAGATACTCGAAACGAATACGCGAGAGGCGGCCGTCGACCTCCGTATGCGCCATGCGCGCGACGCGGACGTCGTTCGATTCGGCGGTGTTGATGCTCACGCGGCCGTGCTGCATCACTCCCGGCGCGAACCAGGGCTCGACGAGCACGATGCCGCCCGGCGCCAGATGCGCACGGAACCGCTCGAGCGCACGGCGTACGTTGTCGAGCGTGCGCACATATCCGATCGAGCTGAACAAACACTGAACGACATCGTAGCGCGTGGGCACGGCGAAAGATGTCATATCCCCCTCGTACACATGTCCGCGCGGCAGCTTGGCGCGCGCGATCCGCACGAATGCAGGGTCCAGATCGAGCCCGTCGACCTCGAAACCATGCCGCTCGCTCAGAATGCGAGCATGCTCTGCGGTTCCGCACGCGACGTCGAGCACCGTGCGTGCGCCGGGATGCTCACGCCGAATCAGCGCGGCCAGCGCCACGCACTCGGCGTCATAGTTCTTGAATGTCGAGTAGATGAGATCGTACAGCTCGGCCGATTCGGAGAACATCGTCGTTACTCGACTTTCTCGACGCTCACTTCCACCACCGATTCATCCGCGACGGCGAAGACGCGGTCGTCTTCTGCAGGCTCGATGATGCCCAAACCTGTGAAATCCCCGAAGGCAGGCAACACGATGCCCGCCGCCGTTACCCAGAAGCAGGGAAGGCGCAGGTGTTGACGGCCCGGTCCGCTCAGCCGCACAGCAGGATGCACATGGCCGGCAATGACGTAGCGTGCCTCCATCGCGGTCGGGTGATGCACAAAGGCGAATGGCCCTTCGCGAAGCGGCGCGTCCACGCACCGGATGCCTAACGACTGAGGCGGGTCGCCCGCTGATCGGTCGTGGTTGCCGCGCACGAGCACGACATCGAGTGACCGGTGTGACGTCCGCCACTCGCCGACGACGCGGAGCGTCTCTGCTGCGCGTCCTTCGCGCGCGTGGAGGAGGTCGCCAAGGAAGATGAGCCGCTTCGCGCCGGTGCATTCGAGCGAGCCATCGAGGCGTGCGAGCGTCGCGGACGTCGTACCGCGCGGGACGAAAATCCCGCTGGCACGAAAGGTCGCCGCCTTCCCGACGTGGGCGTCGGCGACGAACAGCGTCGCCGCGGCGGGCCAATACAGTGATCGGTCGGGCATCAACAGCACGTCTTCGCCAGCGAGCGTAATCGTTATGCTCATCCAGCCGCCTTCTCCAGCGCGACCTGCATGCGCTTGATGCGGTCGGCCAACGTCTCCGACGACACGCGCTCGCGCGTGCGATCGACGAGCAGCGGAAAGCCGAGTGGCGTCACGCGCTTGGGCGTCGCGATCACGACGTCGGCGCGCGACAAGCGCTCGAGCGTACGGCCGAGGCGCGAGGACTCGAGCTGGCGCTCGAGCACCTCACGGTGAGCCTGTGAAAGCAGAAGGTTGCCGGGGTCATAACGTTGAAACACGTCGAAGAAAAGGCTCGATGAGGCCTGCAACTGACGCGCGGTCTTGCCGGCGCGCGGCAGTCCAGGGAAGACGAGTCCCGCGACACGCGCAATCTCGCGGAACTGGCGCCGCGCCATCTCGGTCGCGTTGAGAGACGCCGGCACGTCCTCGAGCAGCGACTCGGGCGTGAGCAGGTTGCCCGCGAGCGCTGCCTCGAGCGGCGGCGCATCGACGGAGAGCAGCTCGAAGCCATAGTCGTTCGCGGACATCGTAAAGGTAATCGGCGCGAGACGCGCCAGCCGAAGGGCCATGAGCGCCGCGAGACCCTCGTGTACCAGCCTTCCCTCGAACGGATACCAGAATAAATGGTGGCCTTCGCGCGTCTTGACGTGTTCTATCAATAACTCGTTAGGCTTCGGGATGCGGGACCACCGCTTCTGCACCTCGAACAGCGGGCGGAGCGCGGTCATCTCCGGACCGCGTAACTCGTCGCGCGATGCCTCGCCGAAGCGCTCCCGCAGCATCGCCGCGAGCGAATCCGACATCGGCAAACGGCTCCCCTGCCAACGCGGGATTGCGCCTTTGACGCTTGGTGCGCGACGAACCCACGCCTTCATGTCGCGTACGCGCACGAACTCGAGCGGAGTTCCCGCAAAGACAAATCTGTCTCCCGGTCTGAGCCGCGCGATAAACGATTCCTCGACCGAGCCCAGTGACGCGCCACGGAGATACTGCACGTTGATGTGTCCGTCGGCAACGATGGTGCCGATCGACTGACGATGACGGCGCGCGAGAAAGCTGCTCTCGACCAGCCAGCGGCCGTCGCGCACGGCGACGCGCGCATACTCCGGATACGCGTGCAGCGCATCTCCACCGCTCGAGACGAAATCGAGCACCCAGCGCCACTCGTCGTCCTCGAGCGCGGCGTACGCGTGCGTGCCCTTCACTTCGGCTTTCAGCTCGTCCGGAACGAAGCCGCCGCCTAACGCGACGGTCACGACGTGCTGCGCCAGCACGTCGAGGGGCCGCGCGACGGGAAGCCGCGCCTCGATCGCACCGGCGGCAATTCCGTCGCGCGCAGCGGCGACCTCGACCAGCTCGAGCGCGTTCGTCGGCACGCAGGTAACGCGGCTCGTCGCCCCCGGCCGATGTCCGCTGCGACCCGCGCGCTGCAACAGCCGCGCAATCCCCTTGGGACTCCCGATCTGCAACACGCGATCGACGGGCGAAAAGTCCACGCCGAGGTCGAGGCTCGATGTCGCGACGACGCAGCGCAGCCGTCCAGTGCGCAGCCCCTCTTCGACCCACTCCCGTCGCTTGCGATCGAGTGAGCCGTGATGGAGCGCGATCGTGCCCGCCCAGTCAGGCCGCGCGGCGAGGATCGCCTGGTACCAGATCTCCGTCTGCGAACGCGTATTCGTGAAAACGATCGCACTCGTACCCTCCTCGATCGCCTCGACGACCTGCGGCAGCATTTGTGTGCCGAGGTGGCCTGCCCAGGGAAATCGATCGACGCGCGGGGGAATCAGTGCGTCGACGACGATCTCCTTGGGCTCGACGCCGCGAATGATGCGTCCCACGTTAGGTGGTTGGACGCCTAACAATGCACGAAGCGCGACGTCGAGGTTACCGATCGTCGCCGAGAGCCCCCACGTGCGCGCGCTCGGGCGCAGCGCACGCAACCGTGCAAGGGCGAGCTCTACCTGCACGCCGCGCTTGGTGCCCATCAATTCATGCCATTCGTCGACGACGATGAGTCGCAGCTCGGCGAAAATCTCAGCGACGTCGTCTCGTGTGAGAAAAAGCGTCAGGCTCTCGGGTGTTGTAACGAGGGCTTCGGGGAGCTTGCGTTGCTGGCGCGCGCGCTGGGCGGGGGACGTGTCACCGGTGCGCGTTTCGACTCGCCACGGAATGCCTAACGCCTCGAGTGGCTCGCGGAGCGACTGGGCGGTGTCGGCGGCGAGAGCGCGGAGGGGCGTAATCCATACGACGCGGAGGGCGTGGCGGGCGGACCGCAGAGGGGAAAGCTCCTCGAGCAGAGGGCCCATCCACGCAGCGAGTGTCTTCCCGGTGCCAGTCGCAGCGTGCACGAGTCCACTCTCGCCCGCGAGATAGGCGTCCCAAACCTCGCGCTGGAATTGGAAAGGCGTCCAACCACGCGCAGCGAACCATGCGTCGACGTTCTTTGTCACCCTCTCGCTTCGCTCAGGATGGCCTCACGGACCTGATAAGCCGATCGGCACTCCCCCGGGCGCGCGCACGACGGCGATCGTTACACCCTCCATCACGCGCGTCGGCGGCATGATCTCCTGCGCTCCCTCGCTCAGCGCCTTCTCGAACGCCGCCTGTGCGTCTTCGACGTGCACGACCGGCATGCTTCCCGGCGTCTCCGATGCGTGCGTCTGACGAATGCCGCCGCCGCCTTTGTCAGAGTATGCGAAAAGGTGATAGTCGCCGTTAGGCGACGCCGCGCTGGGCCGGAACGCCCAGCCGAAGACGGCGGCGCACCAGGCCTTCGTCGCGAGGGGATCGTCGCTCGCGAGCTCCGTGTGCGTGATCCAGCCGTAGAGTCCCTTCGTCGGCACGTGCGCCGGCGATTCTGTCGCTGCTGTTTTGGTCGTGCGCTTTCTGGGCATCCTTGATCGTGGCGACACGCCGTTGCGTCCGTCAAGCACCCGCAGCCGTCGCCGCGGCTGCCTCCAAGGTCGCATGGGGTCCGCCGCTCTTGACGACGACCTTTGCGAGTGGGACCTCAGTGGGACGGAGCAATGTGTCGTTTATCCAGAACCATCGCGATGATTGCGACTAGCTTCACGGCTTTGCTGACGGTGAGCGCGACGCTGAGCGCGCAGTCCGACAGCACGAAGCATTGGCGCTTTGGCGTGACGCCGTACCTGTGGCTGGCCGGGCTCGGCGGCAAAGTGGGTATCGGCCCCGTCGCGTCGAACGTCGACCTCGGCCCTGGTGACGTTTTAAATATGCTCAAGTTCGGCATCATGGGCACCGCCGAGGCGCGCAGGGGACGATGGGTGATCTCGGCGGACGGCATCTACGTCAACCTTGGGCAGGGGCAGGTGTTCGCCTTCCGTGGCGACACGGGAAGCCTCGAGCTGAACCAGCACGAGACCATCATTCAGCCTGTCGGCGGTTACACGATTGGCGACGGCGTGTGGGCGGTCGATTTCCTCGGCGGATTCCGCTATTGGAATCTCGGCGCGACGCTCAATGTCGATACCTCGAAGCGACCATCGAACGAGCATTCGGGTGGTCGCTCGTGGGCCGACGCGACGGCTGGGTTCCGTTTTCGCTGGGTGCCGTTGCCTCAGATTCGCTTCGTTGCCGCGGCCGACGGCGGCGGCGGTGGCGCAAAGGACACATGGCAGGCGTACAGCTCCCTCGGCGTCGATCCGTGGAAGCACTGGACGCTCGGGCTTGCCTATCGATGGCTGTCCGTGGATTACGACCGCAGCAATTTCCTGTACGACACGGAGATGAAAGGCTTCATTCTCGGCGCGACGTACCGGTGGCAATAATGGGATCTTCGCGGAATTTCGAGAAAGCGCGCGAGCTTGAGGTTCGAGAGGTGAGTGGTGAGATCCCGCCTACTCCGTGAGATGCGTGAGTGCGACTTCGAAAAGGTGGGATCTCATTACTCACCTCTCGTGTCTGGAGCTCGGCCTCGACGCGACTCGTCCCAAAATTCCGCGAAGAACCACAAGTGAGTTGCCTAACGCCTCTGCACGACCTCGACAACAGCCACGGTCCCCGGCTTCAACTAGATCGTGAGCTCGAGGTGCTTTCCATTCTCGTCGAGCGCCGCGAGAACGAAATCGTGAGACAGCCGAGCTTGACGTGTGCCCCGATCCGCCAAGATTAATCTCTCCGCAGCGAATCATGAACTACTTCGGAGAACCACATGTACGTCATTCGAGAGGTCATGTACTGCAAGCCGGGCAAAGTGCGCGCAATGACCGAGAAGTTCGTCGCGATGTCGAAGCTGAGTGAAAAGGTCGGCATGCCGAGGATGAAGATCATGACCGACTTCTGCGCCGAGCAGTACTGGACGGTCGTTGCCGAGATGGAGGTGGCAGACCTCGGCGAGTTCGAGAAGATGATGGCGAATCCGCAGGGCTCGAAAGACGACCAGAAAAAGTTCGAGGAGGTCATGAAGGGCTATCATGATCTCATCGACCACGGAAAGCGCGAGATCTATAAGATCGCAGGCTGAACGGTTAGGTCTCTGTGACGAGGCTCATTTGCGAGACTTGCCCGGTTTCCAGTAACCGAACTCCGGGACGAAGCAGGCGCCGTCGAGATCGGCGACACGATCGCGAAGGTAGGTCTGGGCGTCGGTAATTGCCGCGTTGTAGATCGACGGTCCGATCTCCTCCATCACGAAATCGAGCAAGAGCTTCGCTTGCAGCTCACCGAGATCTTCATCGCGCTGTTCGGTGAAGTAGCGGCGAATCGAGCCGACCAACTTGTCGACGGTCTCCTCGGGAAGCTCGACGAGCATGCCAGGACGGCTGGGTGTCATCGGCCCCTCGGCTCGCCCAGGACTTCGAGCGCTTTCTCGATTGCGCTGTCTCGGCCGCTCGCGAGGTCGGCCGGTGAGAAGACCGGAACGCGGATCGTCGGCGGAATGCCGGTGCCATCGTAGGTCTTGCCATCGGTGACGAAACGCTCGTTAGGTAGACCGAATCGCCACCCATTGGGTAAACGCCGGCCGAGGACGTCGGAAAACACGCCCTGCGTATTGTCGCCGACGCGGACCACCTTGGGCTGGCGATGGAGCAGCGCCTGCGTGAACGTCTCGGCGGCGCTCACGCTGTGAATCCCGATCAGGTGCACCACGGGTCCACGGAAGCCAGGCCGGTTCGTTGCGCGCACCCAGCTCGCCTGTCCGGGCGTCCATTTCGACGGGTCGTTCGGGTCGAGGCGTGCCTCCTTCGTGTAGGCGACGTAGTCACTCGACGTGAGACGACCCGCGATGGCGAGGCCTAACGGGTCGGCACCGCCGCCATTAAGGCGGACGTCGGTGACGAGCCCTTTCCACGAGCTCGCATCGGCGAAGATCGTGTCGAGTGCTCCTTCGAGAGCAATCAGGCCGCTGTCGAATGACCCATCCGCTGCATAACGACTGAAGCCGCGGATGCGCAGATAGCCGATGTCCTTCGTCAGCATCCCGAACTCGAGCTGCCCCTGACAGAACTTGCGAAGCGGGCCCGTGAGATAGCGCTCGACGGTGGCTAGGAAACGCGGAAATTGATCGCGCGGTGTGACGTCGCTTCCATCCCGAAAGCCGGAGAAGCGGAGCGACGGATCATCCTGCGCGCCGATGTACGTGTGCGCGTCGTGGAGCGGCTCGATCATGCCCTGTAGCACGGCAAAGAGCTCCTTCGGCGGCGTCGAGTCGGTGATCTTGGCGCGATTCGCGGCGACGATCGTTGCCCAATCGACGTGCTTGATGTCGAAGAAGCCGTACTGCTCGGCCCAGGTCCGCGTGAAGACGTCAAAGTTCGACGACGGCGTGTTCGCCGTGGGCTGGTTGCACACCGCCGGCTTCTCGGTCGCGCGACGCAGGATGACGTCGGACGCCGCGCCGTTCAGGTGAAAGCGCATGCCGCCCGTCGTCTTGTCGGGCACGAGGAGGACGGTGACGGGCGCACCATTCAGTCGATAGGCAGCGGAGGCGCCAGCGGGCGCGGTCACCGCGCTCGCGGTGAACGACGGGATACACGAGATGCTCGTGACCTCGAAAGCGCGGAGCGTGTCGCGTGAGGCGTCGAAGAGAAAGCCGTAGCCGTCGGAGAGCCAGAGTTGTTTCTGTGCGTTCGCGACGGAGGGGATCGCGACGATTGCTGCGAAGAGGGCGACGCGGAACGTATGATGTGAGCGCATTGTCAGCGCCTAGACCGCCTCTGGTACCGGCGCAGGCGTTCGATAGGCTCTCTTCAGCCTCAGCGACGCCAGAATGGCGCAGCCGAGCGCCGCCCCGATCGTGCCGACGAGGCCAAATTGGAGAGCGACGCCGAGCACGAAACCGAGCATCGTGGCAAAGGCCGTCTCGATGCTCGCGCGCCACAGCGGCACGCGGCGCATGAACAGCCACGTCATCACCGGAGACGCGAATCCGCCTATAACGAACCCGGTCACCATCGCCGCCTCGAACAAATTCAACAAGCCGCCGACGACGCCAACGCCCGTCAGCGACAGAAATGCCGCCGCGGCGGCCGCGGCGGCGAGCGCGCCGATCAATCCGCCGAGAATGGAGACCAGCGCGGTGATACCAATGATCCGCAGCACAAGCCATGTCCTGAGGTGCCTACCACGGACGTTGGCCGAATTCGCAGGCGCTCGCAAGCGTCACGCACCGGTCTGTCGATTCCCTGACGCCTCGTTCGACGTGAATATGGAGGCACCCAAGCCAACCCCGTTCGGAGACGAACCATGCAATCGGCATCCTTGGTGAATCATTCGACTCGATCGGCGGCGTGGACCGGCCGCGCGCTGAGCACGATCGTCGTCCTCTTCATGGTGTTCGACGGCGTCGTCCACGTGCTGAAGCCAGCGCCAGTGGTGCAGGCCTTTGCTCAACTCGGATTTCCGCTCGGCGCATCGGTCGGATTGGGCATCGTCGAGTTGGTGTGTACGGCGCTCTACGCGATTCCGCGCACCGCGGCACTCGGCGCGGTGTTGCTCACGGCCTACTTCGGCGGCGCCGTCGCGACACAATTGCGCGCGGGATCTGGAGCATTCGAGACGATCTTCCCGGTGATCATCGGCGCCATCATGTGGGCGGGTCTCGCTCTGCGCGACGGACGCGTGCGCGGTTTTATCAACTCCTAGTGGAGCGTGATTGAAATGATGAGAGCAGGCGCCGCGAAGTTCGGGAACGGTTTAGGTCTGCGGGGCCGCTGACACGGATATTGAGAGCACGCCCCTGACTGCTACTGTGGAAGTGTCATCAAACCACAGGTCACAGCCAGGAGCGGCCCTCATGAAAAGGACAGTGAAGAATGTCGGGCTGGATGTGCATCAAG